>NZ_DATCVJ010000181.1:0-4964 GCF_036566945.1 Chitinophaga sp.
AATACCTTTCAGGGCAGTATAAATCAGCCAGGGATTTTGTGCATACAAGGCTATATTCAAACTGGTTACCCCCAGGCGCTTTGTCCACGGCTTCGCTGCGAAGGTATAGCCCAGGCGTAGCTCCCGGAGCTTTACATAACTGGCATCATAAATAAAAGGAGGCGCTACTTTGTTGAACAGGTAAGTCCAGTAATACGTACGTGCTTCCACGTAGCCGTTGAAAGGTGTACCATCTGCCAGTACCCCATCCGGTTTTATACCACCACCCTGCGCTACCGGCAGGCGCCAGTCGTTGCCTTTGTCGTTGGTACCTACGGTTGACGGATCCAGGCCCGTTCCCAGCAGGAACATTTTGGTGAGCGACAAAAACTTACCACCTACCTGGTAGTCGATTGAAAATGTAAAGTCAAAATTCCTATACATAAAAGTACTACCCAAACCACCGGTAAATTTTGGCAGAATAGATCCCAGCGGCTGATTTTCATTGGTGAGATACGCGCCGTTCGCATTTACAATCGGCTTGCCGTTGTAGGGACTCTCCACGTTTTTCCCATTCGCATCTTTGGCCTGGTAATACTGAAACGTAGGTCCTACCAGCAATCCCCATTCCGCACCTTTCCGGTGATCCAGCTCCAGCCGCAAACCGTTTTCCCGGGAAGCAGCCAGGTAATTATCCATGTTCGCCGCCAGGTCTATCACTTTGGATTTATTGGTAGCGGCATTCACATACAGATCCCAGGAAAAATCACGTTTACGTATAGGCGTAGCCGTTATAGAAATATCCATTCCCTTGCTTTGTATTTCACCAAGGTTGGTTAAGTAGCTATTGTAACCGTTGGTTTCACTGATCGCCAGGTTGGCTATCTGTTTGGTATTTTTATTATTGTAGATACTAACATCTACCCCTACACGATTATCGAACAGCTTTAAAGCCAATCCCGCTTCTATGCTGGTACTCAGCGAAGGTGATAACCGTGGATCTACCAGCTGATCAGGCGTGTTCAATGCCGGCGAGCTGCCATAGGGGCTTTGGAGATTATATCCCGTATTGATGGCATAAATACCGGCATCAGATCCCGCCTGTGCTATACCCAGTCTTACTTTACCAAAGTTCAGCCAGTTAGTCTTCGGCAACAGCTCTGTGAAAATAAAGCTACCCGATACAGAAGGATAGAAATAATAATTCTTCGCTACCGGCAGCGTAGACGACCAGTCGTTACGACCCGTGATATCTACATACAGTAAGCGTTTAAATCCCAGCGATACTTTAGCATACACGCTTCTTATTTCCTGCTCCTGGTAATCGTTGAATGCGTTAGGACGCTGATTGGAGGCGGTAATGGCATACAGATTAGGAACACTTAATCCACCTACGGTATTGGCTTCATTGCGGGTAAATTTATAATGACGGATATTCCCCCCTGCCACTCCATCTATAGAAAAATCGTGTAGTTGTTTGTTGTAGTTCAGCGTCATTTCATAGTTAAACTCCCGGGGCTGCGAAGCACCGGACTTATACATATCCTGCTTTACGGTACCGGAAGCAATGCGGTCATCATAATCATCTACCATGATATCGGCCCGCATCATTGATTGTAATTTCAGGTTGGGTAATATTTTATAGTTGAACCCGGCGTTGCCGAACACCCTGAAATTGGAATACCGCCGATAGCTTTCATAGTACACACTGTAGGGGTTATCCCGTTTGCGGGGCCTTAAGGTAGTAGCGGAATCGTTGCCATTAGGTCCTACAATATTCCAGGTGCGGTAAGTACCATCGGCTGTTTTATAGTCCCTTAGTCTCTTCATATCTACCGAACGTTGAAACTCCTGGTTAAACTGTGCCATGATGCTACGCTGATTGGAGTTACCGCCGTCAAATGGTTCTGCCATTTGTGTGGTACTAACTACATTGATGTCTGCAAAAACAGAAAACTTGTCGGTTACATCAAAGTTACCGGCGAAGTCAATAAAATTACGTTTGCGGTTGGCATTGGGGTAAATCAGGTCGCGGTACTGATTGGCATAAGATAAGCGGTAGGAAGCTTTTTCAGAGCCTCCGGAAAATGCCACGCTGTTATTGAGGTTGATACCAGTCCTGAAAAAATCACGCACATTGTTAGGATGCGAAACGAACGGTGTTTGCTTTCCAAAGTCTTCTCCCGGATACCAGCTAAACCATTCCCTTACCAGGGTACCATCCATTTTGGGTCCCCAGCTCTGGTCCATATAATACTGCACCATTTTCTGTCCATCAAATTTTTGCCAATGGGCCGGGTGTTTGTTGGGATCAAAATGAAAGGTATCAAAATTCATGTTGTCGCCGGCGCCATAAATATTCTGGTATTCCGGGATCACTGATAACTTTTCAAAGGCAGTACCGGAGTTGATTTCCACCCGCATCTTCTGATTACGCTTGCCGGTTTTGGAAGTCAGCAGTACGGCTCCGGCTGCGGCACGGATACCATACAACGCAGTCGCTGCGGCTCCTTTCAGCACAGAAATAGATTCAATATTATCCAGGTTAATATCAGTATGAGAAATGATGGTACCGTCCAGCACATAAATAGGCGATCCGCCGCCTAAGCTGTTGGCACCACGTATACGTAACCCGGCATCACGGAAAGTAGAGCTGGGCGCGCCTACCAGCTGGGCGCCGGCAATTTTTCCGGCGAGTGCTGTTTTCAGGTCGGTAAACTTTCCATTATCTACCTGCTCACCACCAATTTTCTGGATGGCATATCCTAAGGAACGTTCTTCCCGTTTAATGCCCAGCGCAGTCACCACTACTTCACCGAGCTTCTGAAAATCGCCTTCCATGTTTACATTCAGAGTACCAGCTTCCGTTACAGGAAGCTCTTGTTTTTTGAGACCGGTAATGCTGAACTGCAGGGTGGTGGGCATATTTTTCAACCGGATACTATAGCGACCGTTTTCATCGGTGATGGTGCCGTTGTTGGTGCCTTGTTCCAATACGGTTACACCGGGCAGGGGGCCTGTTTTGTCGCTCACAATACCGCTGGTCTTTTTAACCGGTTTGCCCGGAGCTGCTTCTGTGGCCGCTCCCGGCAAAATGACGATGACGCCGGATTGTTCATTGACCAGGGTCTTCGTGTTTTTCAGAAGGCTGGTTAGTATTTCCCGGAGACTTTTATTATCGTATACCTGGTGGTTTACAGGGAAGTTCTTTAGTTGATTGGCATTATAAGCGAAATTAAACCCCGTCATTTTTTCCATCTCCTTCAGCGCATCCAGGGCATTGCCTGCGGAGATCACTACATGTGGTATTTTCTTATCAAGCTGCGGGCTTGTTTGGCCTAAAGCGTTGCTGCTAAAGGCTAAGGGCAGCAGCCATAAAAACAATCGGCGTACTTTTACCTTAAATAATTGGCAAATAGGTATCCTTTCTCTAATTTTAGAAATGAGAATCATGAGCTTACATTTTATGTGAGAGTTTTCAGCAGCATTCGTTAGGGCGAATGCTGTTTCATTTTACATACACGCGAATTTTGTTTTGCTGGTCTTGTTTGCTAAACCGTACATGGCTGATCGTCTCCACAATCGTGAGTACAGATTGTAAAGGCATACTGGCATTAAAGGTGATCGTCCGGAGTGAATCATCGGATAGCATATGTTTGTCAAACTCCACCCCATAGATCATCTCCAGACGTTCCAATATATTAGACAATGGTTCTTCTCTCATAACAATACGGCCGCTGGTCCACTCATCACCTGCTAGTCCTTCTTCATGACGCGTAGTGAACTGATAGCTTTTGCTATCTATCATCACCTGGTCTGCCGGCAGGAGCTGACAGTAGGTTTGCTGCGCTTTGCCCACACTTACCTTTCCTGTTTTTACCGTAATCTTCACGGCAGGGCTATGGGCATATTTCATCACATTAAAAGAGGTACCGAGAACGGTGGTGGTAATGCTGTCCGTGAGTACCTGAAACGGGCGGGCGGTATTAGGTTGTATACTGAAAAAGGCTTCTCCTTTATGGAGGGTAACGATGCGGTCTTCTTTATTAAAGTGGTTGTTGAAACTCAATTGTGAATTGGCGTTGAGGGTCACCACAGAGCTATCGGGTAGCATCACCCGTTTCTGTTCCCGCAGGCCGGTGCTGATCCAGGTAAGTTGTAATTTTTCCGGCTGAGGATGTGGCCACAGGTAGCTGATCCCCCAGCAGAGTACAGCAATGGCCGCCGCGCTGCCGGCGATACGATACACCCAGGTAAGTGGACGTACCTTTGCTGCCGCTGGTGTTGCATTAGCCAGGATAGACTGCAACAGCCGCTGCTTAGCCTCCGTTCGTTCTTCTTCAGATGAAAAGGGAGTTGCTTTGTTCCGGCTGCTCAGCTGATCAAAGAAATCAGATATCTTCTTATCATGTCGCCTCATAGTAACCCGTATGTGTATACGAAGACAATTCAGCGATCATTTTCTGATCAGACCAATTCGCTAATTAACATTTCATTAACACAAATATTTACTTTCGCAGCAGCCGTCGCTTTACGTTATTCAGTTGATTGCGTACAGTATGCTCTGAGAGGGAGAGCAGGTCGGAGATTTCTTTAATATTAAGGCCATCCATGAGATACAGGCGGGCTATTTCCCGCATTTTTCCGGGCAGCACCTGCAGGTGGTGCAGTAGCCGCCGGGCGTATTCTTTTCTTTCAATTAAATTATCTTCTTCGCCGGCGCTATCCATGCTATTGAGCAGCAACTGATAGTGTGCGTTTTTCACTGCATTGGCTTTCAGAAAATTGTAGATTCGGTTTTTCAGACTTTTGAACAGGTAAGCTTTTACGTTGGTATCTATCTTAATAACTTCCCGTTTATCCCATAGGTGCAAAAAAAGTTCCTGTAGTATATCTTCCACGGGCGTTTTATCTCCCAGTATTTTCCATGCATAGCCATACAACTCCTCCCAATGGCGTAGATACAGCTCCGTGAAGCCTTCCAT
>NZ_DATCVJ010000182.1:0-4814 GCF_036566945.1 Chitinophaga sp.
AACCAGCGCTGAATAAACAACTGATTAGCTGGGGATGGAAGTTCGTGAAAAGCGCCACTACAAAACATGTAGCAGCATCGGCGTTGCCCCTGCGCGATATTAACCTCTTCAGCCGCTCCTTGTATACAGATCTTGCACAAAAACAAGGCTTTAATTTCGGGCTGGAACGTAAGGGTATTATCATGTATTATAAAACCGCCGCAGTGGCGGAAGAAGAAGCCCATCTGGCGCATCAGGCCAACGACATGGGCCTGGATGCCGTAGTGCTGGACAAAGCAGCTTTACAGCAGCTGGAACCAGCCGTGGAAATGGACGTTTTGGGAGGGGTGCATTACCGCTGCGATGGACACCTGTACCCCAATGATCTCATGCGGCAGCTGATCGCCTATTTGCAACAACATCAGGTACAATTTCTCCCAAATAAAGAAGTAACAAACATTAAAACCAACGGGAAAAAGGTAACCGCCGTAGTAACAGGTAGTGAAACACATACCGCCGACCTGTTTGTACTGGCTACCGGCTCCTGGACACCGGCAGTAGCGCGTTTGGCAGGTATTTCGGTACCAATGATGCCCGGTAAAGGATACTCCGTTACACTGGAATCTCCCGCTGTGAATTTAAATATTCCGGCTATTTTGTGTGAAGCCAGAGTGGCATTAACTCCTATGGGCAATAGGCTGCGGTATGGTGGTACTATGGAAGTGGCGCCCGTAAACGATACCGTGAATATGAACCGCGTGGCCGGTATCGTAGACTCTGTACAACGTTACTTTACCAATCTCCCGGTAAATATGCCTGATAAAACAGCCGTATGGAGTGGATGCAGGCCCTGTTCTCCGGATGGATTGCCTTATATCGGTTTCGTACCTTCTTACAATAATTTCTTACTGGGCGGCGGACATGCCATGATGGGTCTCAGTCTGGGACCCGCCACCGGTAAGCTGCTGGCAGAACTGGCCAATAGCGAAAAAACAAGTATTGACATCGCTGCGTTTTCGCCGGGAAGGTATTTGTAAAGCTAAAAGCAGAAAGCGAAAAGCAAAAAGCTATTGAAGCGAATGATCGGCGCGGGTATTATTTCCGCTCTATTCACTCGCTTCAATAGCTTTTTGCTTTTCGCTTTCTGCCTTCCGCTCCTAATTCATATATTTGATTTATGCAAGGAACAGATATCGGAAAAAAAGCCGCCGGCGAAAAAGCAGCGGAATATATCAAGTCAGGGATGACCGTTGGATTAGGTACGGGTAGTACCGCATACTATACAATACTACGTATAGGCGAGTTAGTGAGGGCCGGGCTGGAAATTAAGGCAGTAGCTACTTCTGCACAGTCGGAACAACTGGCGAGGGAACAACAGATCCCACTCATAGATTTTGAGAAAATAGAAAAGATAGATATAGATATTGATGGCGCAGATGAAGCCGATGCGCAACTGCAACTGATCAAAGGGGGAGGAGGCGCGTTGCTCCGCGAAAAAATTATAGCCGCTGCGTCCAAAGAAATGCTCGTGGTGATTGATGAGCATAAACTGGTAAAAAACCTGGGCAAATTTCCTTTGCCGGTAGAAGTAGCCACTTTCGGCTGGGAGCTTACCTTCAAACAGCTGGCTGCATTGGGAGCGCGCCCTGTACTGCGTTTAAGAGATAATAACCGCTTTGTAACAGACAACGGCAATTATATCCTCGATTGTCATTATCAGAAAATTCATAATGCGCCGGCATTGCATACACAACTCAACAATATTCCCGGCGTAGTAGAAAACGGTTTATTTCTCCACTACGCCAGCAGATTGATCATCGGCAATGAGGACGGTACTGTCAGGGAAATTACACATCCTTATCAAGCAAAGACGTCTTTTTAGTATCGCGGGAACTGAGGTATACCAGCAGTGAAATAAAAATACAAATGGTCACATACCAGTAATACATCGGCTCATGTCCCGTTTTTTTAAAGTACAGCGCAATGGGTTCTGCAGTACCACCAAAAATAGCCACTGTAAGGGCATAAGGGAAGCCTACCCCTAACGCACGTATTTCTGCCGGAAACATTTCCGCTTTTACCACCGCATTGATGGAAGTATAGCCGCTCACGATCACCAGCGCGAGGAGGATGAGCCAGAAGGCCGTCCATTCAGAGCTGGTTTGACTGATAGTGGTAAGAATAGGTACGGTACATAAGGTGCCCAGTACGCCGAAACCTACCAGCAGTGGCTTACGCCCGTAGATATCAGAGATCCAGCCAAATAAAGGCTGTAAACAGGCAAAGATCAGCATCAGGAAAAAGGTGATAGTGGTTGCCTGTTCAATGCCCAGATGTACGGTATTCACCAGGAATTTTTGCATATAGGTGGTGTAAGTGTAAAAGGCGAGAGTACCGCCCATGGTAAGTCCCACTACTGTCATCACCGCCCGCGGATGCAGCCGGAACAATAATTTCAGCGAGCCTTTTTCCTTTTCGTCTTTTATTTTTTCGAAAGAAGTAGATTCCTGCATATGTCTGCGCAGGTAAAGTGCAAAAAAGGCCAGTGCTGCACCAATCATAAACGGAATGCGCCATCCCCATTCATGCAGTTGTGCCGGCGTTAGAAACACTTTCTGCAACAGCATCTGTACACCCAGCGCAATAAGCTGACCGCCAATCAGTGTTACATACTGAAAGCTGGAATAGAAGCCCCGCAGCTCTTTGGTGGCCACTTCGCTCAGGTAGGTGGCAGAGGTGCCATATTCCCCACCTACACTCAATCCTTGTAAAAGCCTGGCCAGCAGCAGCAATGCAGGTGCAGCTACCCCAATCGTGTTGTAAGACGGCGTAAATGCGATGAGCAGAGAACCCAGCGACATCAGTAGTACCGATAGTGTCATCGACGCTTTACGGCCCTGTTTATCCGCTATCCGGCCAAACATCCAGCCTCCTATGGGCCGCATCAGAAAACCTACCGCGAAAATGGCGGCGGTATTGAGCAGCTGAGCCGTATAATTACCCTTTGGGAAAAAGATCGGTGCAAAATAGAGTGAAAAAGTGGCGTAAATGTACCAGTCGTACCATTCGACCAGGTTACCCGCGGAACCGGTTAATATGGCTTTTATTCGCCATGCGTCAGGATGTTTCATATATAACGCGAAAATATATTTTAATATGGAATTATGAGCCGGTATGCCCGCCAGCAACAGAAAAACTTTTAAAAAAATTAGGGTTGTATTCGGGAAATCACCTATCTTCGTACTGCTTCTTTAAGATAATGTATTACAATTCTGTTGGTAGATCACCTCTCACATTCAGCTTTTTCTTACACTTTTTCTTGTAGTCGCCCAGGTAGCCGCCTGCTGTAATAAATGGCGAGAACACGTTCACAATTAAATATTAAATATAATGCAAACAGGTGTAGTAAAATTTTTTAATGAAGCTAAAGGTTTTGGATTCATTAAAATCGAAGGTTCCGGACAAGAAATTTTTGTTCACGTATCTGGTATCAAAGAAAGCATCGGCGAAAATGACCGCGTAGTATTTGACGTGGAAGAAGGCAGAAAAGGCCCGAATGCTGTTAACGTAAGACTGGCATAATTTATTTTATAATAGTTTTGTTATAAACCGCGCTGGCTACGCCAGGGCGGTTTTTTTTATGCATTACTTTTATGAATGGATATAAAAAAACACGCCTGAACAGGCGTGTTTTTCTGTTTTATGCTGGCGCAAAAAATAAGTTATTTTTCTTCCTGCAACCACACTACTTTCTGGACAGATGCGTGCGGCGCCGCCATCACCGCACCGTATAAATCCGGTCTGCGGGCCAAACGATACCGGTAACCACCAGCCTCCGTCAGCTTATTTCGTGTAAGCGTTGCCGTTACTACATCGTTGCCCAGTTTGCGGCATTCTGCTATCACATCGCCAAATGGATCGAGGATCATGGAACAACCATTCTTTAACTGGTCATCGTCCATACCAATCGGATTGGAGAAAACGGCATAAATACCATTGTCGTACGCACGTGCCGGCAACCACTTCATCAGCCAGGCCCGCCCTTTCATACCATCAAATTCCAGCCGCAGAGAAGTAGGGTCGCTCTCCCGGTTCTCCCATAACTTCGGATCTACAAAACCCGCTCCAGGCCTGGTAGACGGGGTACACATGGTTACATGCGGCATGAAAATAATTTCTGCGCCCAGCAAAGCCGTGGCACGAACATTTTCTGTGATATTATTATCATAACAAATCAGCATGCCACATTTCCATCCCAGCAAATCAAATACAACGTATTCATTTCCCGGCGTCAGATGCGGATTAATAAACGGATGCAGTTTACGGTATTTCGCTACCAGCCCGTTTTTATCTACACATACATATGCTTTGAATAAATTATTATCGGCATCTTTTTCAAATAATCCCGCCAGTACCGCAATATTGTTTTCTGCGGCAATTTCCTGCAAAGCCTTGATAGAAGGACCATCCGGGATTATTTCGGACAACTCCAGCATTTGCTCTTTGGATAAATGTCTGGCGAAAGTATAGCCTGTTACGGCACATTCGTGGAAGGCCACTGCCTGGGCGCCATCTGCTGCGGCACGCGCAGATAATTCGCGGATAACACCAAGGTTATACGCCTTGTCATTGCTCCGGTTTTCAAATTGAGCCGTCGCTATTTTTATGGATTCCATCTCATTATATTTTGTTAGCAAAAAACGATAGCGAATATACATCTCATTTAGTTACGCGCAATATTGACGCAGTTTTCGCTGCTTTTCTGTATATTCGCGCTTTCAATTTATAACTAAATGCCCCAACCGGATAATACAAATATCATCTTTCACCTGGCG
>NZ_DATCVJ010000183.1:0-10708 GCF_036566945.1 Chitinophaga sp.
GTCCAATAAGATAAAGAAGCATACCACTTCGGATTTCATGGAAATTGAAAGACAGAGAGGTATCTCCGTAGCCACTTCCGTTATGACCTTCGAATACCGCGATATCCTCGTTAACCTCCTGGATACACCCGGTCACAAGGACTTCGCAGAAGATACCTACCGCACACTCACGGCAGTAGACAGTGTGGTACTGGTGATCGACTGTGTGAAAGGGGTGGAAGAACAAACCGAAAGACTCATGGAAGTATGTCGCATGCGCGATACACCGGTGATCATCTTCGTGAATAAAATGGACCGCGACGGTAAATATCCCTTCGACCTGCTGGATGAACTGGAAGAAAAACTCAACATCCGTGTAAGACCACTCAGCTGGCCTATCAACATGGGCAGCGATTTCAAAGGAGTATATAACCTGTATGATAAGAGCCTCGTGGCCTTCCTGCCCAACAAGAAAGCCACTGATGAAGATATCGTGCCGCTGGCAGATCTCAGCAGCAGCTACGTAGACGAGCATTTCAACGCCAAAGATGCCGCCCAGCTGCGTGGCGACGTGGAACTGATTGAAGGCGTTTATGATGCATTCAACCGGGAAGATTACCTCGCCGGTAAACTGGCGCCCGTTTTCTTCGGTAGTGCCGTTAACAATTTCGGAGTAAAAGACCTGCTGGATACATTCGTAGACATCGCGCCTATTCCCCGCAACCGTACCGCTACTACCCGCGAAATAGATGTAAACGAAGATAAATTCAGTGGATTTGTCTTTAAAATACATGCGAACCTCGATCCTCGCCACCGCGACCGTATTGCCTTTCTCCGCGTTTGCTCCGGCAAATTTGAACGCAACAAGTTTTATCACCATGTTCGTTTAGACAAAGACGTTAGATTCAGTAACCCCTATAGCTTCCTCGCCCGTGAAAAAAATGTGGTAGATGATGCGTATCCCGGCGACGTGGTAGGTTTATTTGATACCGGCAACTTTAAAATCGGCGATACTTTAACGGAAGGCGAAAACTTCTACATTACCGGCATTCCTAGCTTCTCTCCGGAACTGTTTAAGGAGTTGGTGAACAAGGACCCAATGAAAACCAAACAACTGGAAAAAGGTATCCGCCAGCTGACAGACGAAGGGGTAGCCCAGCTGTTTACCCAACATGGTGGCAACCGCAAAATTATTGGTTGTGTAGGAGAACTCCAGTTCGAAGTAATCCAGTACCGTCTCCTGCAGGAATATGGCGCAGCATGCCAGTTCAATACCCTGCAGTTCTATAAAGCCTGCTGGCTCACCGGTCCTAAAGACAAAATAGAAGAATTCATCCGCTTCAAATCTTCCAACATCGTGGAAGATAAAGACGGCCACCTCGTTTACCTGGCGCAGTCTGAGTGGTACCTGAATACAGAGCGTACCAACAACCCGGATATTCAATTCAATTTTACATCAGAAATTCATAAATAATAAATAATGGAGGAGGATCGCCTTCGGCGATTGTATCAGGATTAAAGTGATTCACCGTGATTTACATGATTTTCTCACCTTTTGTTTTAAATATTGAGGGGAGATGGAAGCGGATATATTCGCTTCCATCTCCCCTCAACATTTTTAAATCTAATATCCGCAACAATAAAATCATCTAAATCACAGTGAATCACTTTGTTTTAAATATTGAGGGGAGATGGAAGCGGATATATTTGCTTCCATCTCCCCTCAACATTTTTAAATCTAATATCCGCAACAATAAAATCATCTAAATCACAGTGAATCACTTTAATCCTGAACAAAGACAATCGCCGAAGGCGATCCCCCTACGCCCAAAAAAGCCGCTTCCCGTGAACGAGTGCGGCATTGCTTGTACGACCAACTCAAATTATTGCTTTGAGAATATTTTGATTTAGGTGTGTATCGTGTGTGTCACACAAAAGTAGGTACAGCAATGCGAATGGCTTTCGCGAACCGGGAAAATGATTTACGCAATCGGGAATCTTTAGTCTTCTGAAAGGGAGTACTGAAAGATATACTCCTCTATAGTCCCGTCCCGTACGCCTTCTACACGGGCATCCAGGTGGCGGGCATCTTTAAAACGATAAGTAATTTTTTTAGGGAAATCATTATTAAGGTCTTCGGCTACGAAGCCCACCGGCTTCAATACCCGCAAGCGCAGGCGTACCGGCACTGTTGGCTGATGTCCCTGGTAAGCAGGCATAAAGTACATATCATTTCCTCTTCTCACCAGCTGCATAGATTGCTGTAAAGCACTGTCGGCACCCACTATCCGCCAGGTTTGGCCGCTCCAGGTAGAATCATTCACCCGGTTCCAGCTTTCCACGATGGTGCTTTTACGGGTGTTCATTCTCCAGGTGCCCTGCAGCTTATCCAGGAAGCGAAAATCTGCTGTACTGGCCTGGCCGGCTACCCGAAGGCTGCCGGCCAATAAAGATAACAGGAGTATATACTTACTGCTGTACCACTGCTTCTTCGCCATAAATCTGTTGTTTGTATTTGAGAGATGGAGAAGCAAGGAAAGGTCCCAGGCCCAGTTCTCCCCATTTGGCATCTATTTTACTGATAGTGGCATCGTCCGCAACAATAATATTAGGCCAGTCGCGCTCAAAGTTGTCCAGCAGCCTTGTTTTCAGCGTACCATCCATACCTATGCCGCCAATATATTTACCTGCTTCAGCAGAAGGCTTATTGATCACAAAGCTATCGCGCTTAGGGTCCAGGTTATTACAAAAACGCCAGAGCGCAGACGCCAGATCACTTACATCCACGGTATGCTCTACATAAAGGATCATTTTTATACCTGCCAGTGCCGGCAAGGTATACAGCTGCTCATTCAGCTCACGCACATGAAATGGGCGGCGCTTTTCTATGGCTACCAGTATACAGGAGATGTCTAACGCCAGCAACTTGTCATTAATACCCTTGATTTCCGGGAACTGCTGCATAATAGCGGCTGTATCTATAGCACGGGGAGCAGCTGCCTGCAAATAGGCGGTATCTGTTTCCTCTTCATACTTGCGGGTACCATCAATACACATCTTACCACCAAAACCCATTTTGGAACAGGAGTGATCCAGTACATCCATAGGTCCCTGGCTCAGGTAAATATCTGTTGCCGGGTTTAGATGCCGGAAGACATGCTGTGCCAGCTGCTTATAGTCGTTGATTTTTACCCCGTCATCTGTTACTACCAGGATCTTGTTGAACATCATTTGTCCGGCGCCCCACATGGCATTCATCACTTTCTGCGCCTGTCCTGCATAATCTTTTTTGATCTGTGCAATTACCAGGTTATGGAAAACGCCTTCCACCGGCATTTCCATATCAATGATTTCCGGTACCAGCGTCATTTTAATGGGTGCCAGGAAAATACGTTCCGTTGCCTTTCCTATCCAGGCATCTTCCTGGGGAGGAATGCCTACTATCGTTGACGGATATACGGCATCCTTCCGGTGCGTAATCGCGGTGACATGAAATTTAGGGTACCAGTCGGCCAGTGAATAATAGCCGGTATGGTCACCAAACGGGCCTTCCCAGATCAGTTCCTCCGATGGTTCTACGTAGCCTTCTATCACAAAGTCGGCATCTGCCGGTACTTCTATCTCCGGTTGGGTAATACATTTTACCAGCTCTACTTTCTTCTTACGGAGAAAGCCCGCCAGCATATATTCATCCACGTTTTCCGGGAGCGGCGCAGTGGCGGAGTAGGTATAAACCGGATCACCACCCAATACTACGGCAACGGGCATACGTTTATTCAGTTTCTTGTATTCCATAAAGTGCTTGGCAGACACTTTATGCTTATGCCAGTGCATACCGGTCATATCTTTTTCAAATACCTGCATCCGGTACATGCCCACGTTGCGGGTGCCGGTCAGCGGATCTTTGGTATGAATTACGGGCAGTGTTACAAACGGGCCGCCATCCTTAGGCCAGCAGGTAAGCACCGGCAGTTTACTGAGGTCGGGATTCGCCATCACTACTTCCTGGCAACTACCTTTGCCCCCAACTACCTTCGGCATCCAGGAGGCGAATTGTCCCAGCTTAGGCAATAAGGCCAGTTTATCCAGTATACTTTCTTTGGGCTTGGATAACAGCTTAAAGAGATTTTCAATTTCGCCGGCTACGTCGTCCAGTTCCTGCACACCCAGCGCCAGACACATACGCTTATAGCTGCCCATAGAGTTGATCAGTACCGGAAAATCTGTTCCGGTATTTTCAAACAGCAACGCTTTACCACCATCCGGCGATTTGCTTACCCTGTCTGTTATTTCAGCTATTTCCAGTTTAGGGTCCACATAGGTTTTAATGCGTACCAGTTCTCCTGCCTGTTCCAGCGTATCTATAAAATGTCTGAGATTTTTATATGCCATGTTTGAATCTTATTACCAATCAACAAAAGTAACCATCCCACACCGCAATAAAAAATGCCCCCCATTAAATAATGAGAGGCATCCATTTTATTCCATTTTCAGTTATCAGTTCACAATGGTAACACCCGCGTGGAATACGGCTCTGGGCCTGGATGGATAGTAGCGTACCGGTGCTGGTACAGGTACCGGCACTACCGGATAGTAGGCTGGTTGCACGTATACAACCCTTCTTCTCGGACGATAGCAATCATCATCCCATCCACGGCGGTATTCTCTTCTTGGTGGATCGCATCTTTCGCGCTCCCAGCGGTCGTGTCCATGTCCGCGGCCATGATCACGATATCCGTGATCGTATCCTCTTTGTGCATACGTAGTCAGTACTGTACCGCCTATCAGCAGCATCAATAACAATACTTTTTTCATGTTGAGTGGTTTTTAGTTCAAGATCGGTTGGCAAATAAAAGTTGTGGTGTGTTATATCAGTTACAGCGGATAACCTGTTACAGTTACATTATTAGCGGCGTATGTGGCTCCCGGATATCCCGCAAAACTATATCTGTGATGATGCGGAGGACGAGGAGGTCTGTGATGCCTGTCGTAATGTTTGCTATGTCGGTATCCCGGCTTTGGCGGATGCGGTGGCCTGAAATGAGGCGGATGCGGTGGCCTTGGTGGCAGCGGGGGCCTCGGTGGCAACGGCGGATGTGGAAAATGCGCCGGTACAGGTGGCCTTGGCGGCAGTGGCGGATGTGCTGGTCCATGTTGAGCAAAAAGACTTACACTCCCCCCTATCAATATCACTGAAGCTAAAAACAAAAACTTCTTCATGGCACTTCTTTTTCGTTAGTTATAACAGGCAGTTGCACACCAACTTATTTTTTGCGGCTATCGTTTCATTACTCTCTCCGCGATTTGTGATGCTGCTATCCGCCTAAGCTGGTGGCTGCATTATTACCTGTTTGAACTCATAAATTCAACAACTATGCCAATAAAAAAATCCCGGCCAAAAGCCGGGATTGGAATACTAAATAACCCATTCAATTTATTAGTAGTCAGTTTGTTATGGTCTGAGTATCGGACAGCGGGTAGCTTTCTGCTTTCCCCATCCGCTACCACCTCCCAAACGATATGTAATCGTAAATCCGGAGAAGGCATACCAGTCTTTATATTTGTCAGAACCGCGTTTTGAACCATCTGCGGGATAGGTGCCGGGAGTCATGCCTTTGGCGGTTACCTCATCGCCACGATAAGCCATATCTATTGACTTCTGGCCACGATACGCCAATAATGTATTCTGATCTACGTACGTAGTACTTACGTCGTCCAGGTAATCCGTCATAGTAGGGCGGAATCCTATTTCAAATCCCAGCGTCCAGGTATCATTCAGGATCGCTTTCACACCCGCTCCAAAAGGAATGGAAATAGCGAATAAATCGTAAGGCTGACGGGTCGGATACTGCGGTAATCCCTGCCCTTCCGTACCGAGAGGACGAAGGCGTACCCGGTTACCAGACTGGTCTTTCGCGGTAGGGTCAAATCCAAAACCACCAATGCCCACAAAAACATAAGGTGTAAAGCCTTTCTCCTCCAGGTCTAAAAAGTTGAACTCTCCGATCAGACTTCCCTCCAGTATATTCGAACGAAAACTCAGGTTCCTTGCTACCAGCGGCTTCGATGAATTGGTACTATCGGCTCCTGTGGCAATTCCCCAGGTAATGGCAGCGCGGACAGTGAGGTAACGGTTAATATCTCTTCTCACCAGCAAACCAAGCGCCGGGCGGGTGTATTTCATATCCACCCTTTGCTGGGTCAGGTCTCCACTGTAATTGCTAATACCGAGAAAAGCGCCTACGTGCCAGTCCTGCGCAAAGGAGAGAAAGGGAACTGCCATGAATAACAACAGTATTCCGGTAGATTTTGTAAATTTCAATGTATTAAAGTTTAAGAGGTTAGTCCTTTTCAATCGTGCAAACATTTAACGTTATTACTACAATTTTTATTTGGTGCACCCCCTCCAATAGTTTCTCACACGTATACCGGCACGGTTAATAAAATGTAAAAATAAACTAATAAACCAATTAACTCATAAACAATTAAACTAACATCTTATATAGGCCCATCCCTCCTGCTGCCGCTGGATCAGATGAAATATCCCGGCAGGGACTATTTCCGTCAGGGGCAACAACTGGCTAATGGGTAGCTGCCGGCTATTCAGGGTATTTTGGCAAATCAGGAATTTAACAGCCCGTTCCTGCAGGGATTGCACTTTCTCCGATAAGGGATTTCCGTTAATTAGTAAAAGATTCCAGGCATGACCATGCACGACTACCTCTACGCCTATACGTGTTTGTGTTACTGCTGCCTGTTGAAGAAGATTATGGAGCTGTCCCAGCATAGACAGCTGCACATCGGGCTCACCGGATGTGATTTGAAAAACTACCTGCATGGCAACAAACCTAACCAAATATTGGTAAACCGAAAAGTGAACAACGCGATTAAAAGGTGGATGTTAGGGTTAACTATGGTCTTCTTTATGTTTTGTGCTATACAACTCGTATTGTGCTTTTCTTAACTTATCTTCCAGTTTATGATTTTTTTCTTTTACCTCCCGCAGCTGGTATAAAAGAAAAGCTTCCCGCTGCTCCTGTTTTACCAGGTTCACACTCGCAATCCGGAGTGCCCTGAAATGACGGATTAACAAGGTCCATCCAAGCAATAACAATAACACCAAAATAACGATGAAAGTGATCATAATATAAGAGGTTATGGCTACGGGTATCAGCTAAAGTTCTACTGCCGGGAAATGGCGTTGCGCATGGCGCAACTCCGTAACAGGATTGATAGGACAAATATGATTGAATGCGATAAAATCCATACTTAGTTACCTGGCTGGAGCTATAAACATGACACTGCCGCTAAAGTTATTTATTCCCTTTAAAACCAGTTTGTCCATTTTAGCTTTTTTCATTATTCCTTTAAAAATAATCCCTTCGTCCAAGGCTAAAATTAAACATATTAAAAATAAAATTACTTCAATGACACATCTATCATATTGATATTCAATTATATAAATTGATTCAAAAAATTACGTACCTGGGAATCATAAAAAAAATTAAATTAGAGATATTGTTCATGTAGAGAAAGAATAGGTTTTGATGAAATTAGCTTGTACCAAAATCCAATGAAAATCATTTAAATCCCCGTATTGTATGTCCGCCCTTCTGACTAAAGAACAACTCGAAAATTTTGCTTTACAAGGTAAAGCCTATGCAGATGATCATGTCGGTGACCCATTTAATATTAAAGACGTTTCTGAAAGACTGGGAATCTCCTACTCGTATTTCTACCACAATTTTGTAGATCAGATGGGAGAACCCTTCTGGCACTATGTAAAAAGACATCGGCTGGAACTCGCCGCAGGCCTGCTCCGGCATAGTGGCTACAACATCAGTGAAATAAGCGACTACTGTGGTTATTCTACGACTGCCGCGTTTAGCAAAGCATTCAAATTACATTTTAAAGAAAGTCCAAAAGATTTTCGCCGTATTATAATTTTGCCCAACGAAAGAAGAACCCTCCAAATTACGGAAGGTATCACCATCGCATTGGGCAGCGAAGTATTCCGTGGTTTATTCAACTATGATCGCTGCGAAAAAGTAAGGCTCCAGGATAATATCCTGTATTACTCCCTCATTTCCCGTGGAAAAGATCCTGTCGGCGAAATGATTGCCAGAATGACCCAGCATTATACTTTGTTTAAAAGGATGCAGACTTTATACGACATCCCTCAAAGCCAGATCATTACTGGTACACTGGATGCCGTGCCGGTTACCGACTATGAAAAGTTGTCGATGTTTGCCGGCATACTGGTACCTATTTCCGCTACCAGCATACATTTGCAACTACAGCAAAACTTCCCCTATCTGATGATGAAAAGAGTCGCTGGTGGGAACTATCTAAAGTTACCCGTACCCATGGATTTTGCTACGGCAGGCATTCCTATGTATAATTTTATCAGCATGAACTGTAAAGAGGGCGTCTTTAAAATGAGCGGAAATCATTTCTTTATTTCTCTCAATGGTCCCAGTTATTCTGAAATTTTTATCCCGCTACTGAAAAAACATTATTGAAAAATAAACGAAACGGATTTGCCGGCAGCAGATTACGCACCCTGTGGCGGTATCCATCTACCGGTAAATCCGTTATTACAATTTCCTACCTGGTAAATATGGCCCGGAAGCAATTGGCACTTGTATTCACCGTATCCTTTTGTGGCTTGCCTGTTCCGTAAAACTCTGCCAGGAAACTACCCGCATCAGACCAAACTGTTTGCATCATTCCCTGAAAACGTGGCTTCATTTCTTTGGTGGCTGCCACCCGGTAATCATACATGTCTTTCAGCTGCAACTTCGCATTCTCCGGCATTCTCCATGGACAGGTAATAACAGACAATCCTTTCATGGCAAAATAAACAGGCGTTTTATCCGGCCTTTCGTAATGCCAGTCACAGATCATTATATCCCGGGGAACCAGATCCACCGCCCTGTGCGTGTTGTTCATACTCGCCTCCCAGGCACCCAAACCCGTAGTTTTACCATCCAGCAAACGATCCCCCCAGATCCACAGCTCACGTCCCTTTTGTGCCAGGTGATTACGGATAGACCAAACTTCACCGGCAAACAATTCCGCTTTGTCTTTACCTCCGCAACGGGGACACTTCTCCTCTCCTATGTAAAACACTTCGTCCATACCGGCATGAAAAGCCGTAGACTCAAATGCATCACAAATTTCATCTACCAACTCGAAAACAATCTTATGCACGCCCGGATGCAGTGGACAATAACTTTTGCAGTACAAGCCATCCGGATTTGGCCATTCGTATTTTACCGGCATCTTTACCCAGGGTGTTTCATCAAAGTCCGGATATATTTTCAACAGGTTAGTAGTAGTGCCTGCCCACGACTGATGCCCCAATAGATTAATCTGCGGAATCAAGCGGATATTGTATTTACGGCAAACCTGTACCAGCTGTTTTACCTGCTGCTCCGTCAAACCCGCAGGATCACGCAATTCCGGATGGGACTTAAACTGGTAATTAAAATCAACACGAAGCACCAATGTGTTGACATGCCGCGGCGCCAGCTCTGTTTCTATAAATTTCAGGAAAGGAAGTAATCCGTCCGCTCTGGGAGCAGCAATACAAAATCCGCGCACCGGCAACGTATCCAGCGGCAGGGGTTTTGCATAAGAAAAGGAAATGCTGCTGCAAACAAGCAGGAAGAGGGCTAATAGTTTTTTCATAAGACTTTGCATTTTTTTCAGGCAGGGCAGTAAAATAAGGAAAGCACCGGGGAACTCCAATCTTTTCCCCCAAACAAATGTATAATAGCAATTGCAATGTTATACAAGTTGATTTTTAATATCTTTGATAAAAGCACTACCTCTATGAATGAGTTTAAACTACCGTTTAACGCAAGACTCACTTTTACCCTATTATCGATCATCCTGGTTATATACGTAGCACACATTGGCAGCGGCATTATTGTGCCACTGATGTTTGCTATGCTGATTGCCATCATGCTGTTGCCCGTAGTGCACCGGCTTGAGAAATGGCGCCTCCCCCGCGGACTTGCAGCCATTTTAGCGGTACTGCTCTTCATTATCATCATTGCACTGATCATGATGTTGCTCGGCAAACAAATGGAATCTTTCATTTCAGACTTCCCGCAGCTCCAACAAAAACTAATGGTGGTCATTTCCTCCACACAGGACTGGGTGAATACGAAATTTCATATCAACTCCAGTACCCAGTTATCCTACATGGAAAAAGCGTTGATGGGTACACTGGGAACTGCCACCAGCTTCCTCAGTCAAACGTTTCTCTCTCTTTCGTCCCTGTTGATATTTGTGGTGTTTGTATTTCTGTATGCTTTTTTTATTCTCTTCTACCGAAGACTACTGGTATCCTTTCTCATAAAAATATTCCAGGAAGCACACCGGGAGAAACTACTCAAAGTGATCAGCAGCACCCGTTCCATTATCAAAAGCTATGTAGGTGGACTGATGATAGAAATGGTGATTGTAGCTATTCTCAATACCACACTGTTCCTGATACTCGGTATTAAATATGCCATCCTGCTGGGCGTGATGGCAGCCATCTTCAATATTATTCCTTACGTAGGCATCTTAAGTGCCGCTGTACTTATTATACTGGTAACCCTGGCTACGGGCACGCCTATACAGGCTTTACAGGCGGGTATTGCATTGTTCCTGATACACCTGCTGGATAGTAATGTATTATTCCCCAGCATCGTTGGTTCCAAGGTAAAGATTAATG
>NZ_DATCVJ010000184.1:0-8073 GCF_036566945.1 Chitinophaga sp.
CAGCTGTTGCTGGGTAGTGCCATTTTCATGCGGATGATACCAGCTGGCTGGTAACTCGCGTGGCGGTAATTTGCCAATATATACCTGTATCATCTTATATAGGTCCTCTTCCATAATAGGCTTTGAAATATATTCATTCATGCCCATCAACAGGCATTTTTCCCGTTCTCCTGCCATAGCATGCGCAGTCATGGCAATGACCGGAATCGTAGAGTGCAGCTCATTACGAATCGCCTGCACGGCAGTATAGCCGTCCATTTCAGGCATTTGTATATCCATCAGCACCAGGTCGTAATGTTGTTTGTCTAACGCCTGCAATACTTCATTGCCATTGTTGACAATCTTATGTTGCAACTGCCAGCTGCCCAGTAAATGGCGCAGCAGGTTCTGGTTCATTTTATTATCTTCTGCCACCAGTAAACGTACATCCGGATGCAGGGGGAGCTGATCATTTTCTGTAAAATAAGGATGGCCTTCTTCAGAAAGAGATTCACCTAAAGTATACGGCAATTCTACTTTGAAAGTAGCGCCTTCACCAGCTTTGCTTTCCACAGAAATAAATCCGTTCTGTAATTCTATCAGTTGTTTTACAATGGTGAGTCCCAATCCTGTTCCCCCGAACTTACGTGTGGTAGAGGCTTCCGCCTGATTAAATCGGTCAAAGATACTATGCAGTTTGGAGGGGTCGATACCAATGCCGGTGTCACTAACGGTAAACAATATACGAACGGCATTGTCCTCTGCCCATACTTTGGTAACGTGAATACGTACAGCGCCTTCATTGGTAAATTTAACGGCATTGCTGGTGAGATTTACCAGTACCTGTGTCAGCCGCATAACATCTCCATATAAAATATCCGGTACCTCGTCTTCAATGGTAACGGACAACTGCAATTGTTTTTCTTCTGCCTTAGGTTTGAACATGGTATTCACGCCATGCAGCACACTGCGCAAACTAAAAGCAGTGGCTTCTATGCGCATCATACCGGATTCTATTTTAGAGATATCCAGTATATCATTGATGATTTCGAGTAAGCTTTGCCCGGCATTTTCAATGGCGCCTACGTATTCTTTTGATTTATCGTTGAGGGGCTGTGCTTTTAGCAAATGTGTGAAGCCCAGCACGGCATTCATGGGAGTACGGATTTCGTGGCTCATATTGGCCAGAAACTGGTCTTTTATAGCTGCCAGCTTTTTCTCCTGTTGCTGTGATTCATCGAGGGCTTCTATGAGTTGTTCCTGCCGGTGAATCCGGCTGGTAATATATAGAAATGCCAGCAGGCTGGTTAAACAGGCAAAGAATACCAGCACTGTTCCCCAGCTTTGGGCTTTTTGTCCGCTGCTGTCAATCAGGTGAGTGGCACGGTTTACCTCCAGTTGCCGGGTGGTATCCAGTTGCCGGATAATGCTGTTAATGGCTTCTCCCAGTCGTTTCCCTTTCTGGTTATTGATCATCTTTTCAGCCGCCCATTTTCCATTGCTGTAAAAGGTATCCAATACCATCAGGTTAAAGTTGTTCTTCTCATCTACCAGGTAATTAAGCTGGGTCAGAAGTTTCTCCGTGCTGTCGTTTTTGATAATTTTGTTAATCTCTTTGAGGTCGGCTTTGATGATGGCAATTTCCGCTTCAATGCCGGTGATATGAGTAGTATCCTGGGAAATGACCGCCCCGCGCACTTTGCTGTCGGTTCTGGCCATATTGGTTTGCAACTTCTGCAACTCGTTCTTTACATTCAGCTCCTGTAGTAGTTGCTCATTGCCTTTGATCAGCTTGCGGATATTGTTGGAAGAATTAAACTGCAGCACAACAAATAACACCATTCCGGAAATGAACAGGCCGAGGAGGTAATATTTGATTCTTTTAGGCTGCATGACAGTTTAGTACATATAAACGCTGATATAGGAATGCCGGTTCATTAAAAGTAGGAAATTATTCCTTAGTTCTCTAGTTATTTAGCCTCAGAGCATAATGACTCTGAGGCTAAATAGTAGAAAAATTGATTAATGAATTATAATTATTTCGCTTTTGGCGCAGCAGGAGCAGCAGCAGGTTTTTTTGCTGCATGATGATGCTTTGAAGTCGATTTAGTAGCAGGAGCCTTAGCTGACGCTGACGCTTCTTTCTTAGTTTCTTTTTTAGGCGTTGTTGTTTGAGCAAAAGATGATGCACTCATAAACAACATTGCAGCAGCGATGATAATACCAAACTTTTTCATGGTTGTATACTTTAATTAGTGATCAATTGTTTGACGACCTAAAGATACATTCACATCAAAGACGATGGTATCACTTATGGCCCAACGGGCAGCAGCTATCGGTCAAGCGGGAGAAAGTGTCGTTGAGTTACAGGAGATTGAGTTTATTATTCAGTGCCGCGCGGTATGCATCCGCTATGGGTATGGCATTCTTCTGAATAATGATGGTACCGTCTTCTATGGACTCTATTTTGTCAAGCGCAACAATATAAGAACGGTGTACCCGCATAAATTTGCCGGCAGGCAGCTTTTCTTCGAGCGCCTTTAAAGTCGTGTGTATGGCATGAAATTTCTGCGGGGTATTTAATTTAACATAATCACCCATGGCTTCCAGGAAAAGAATATCTTCTGTGCGTATTCTTTTTAGGATGCCATTATCGCGTATAAAAACAAACTCGGTGTCAGATACCTGTAGTTCCCCATGGTTGCTGTCAAAAATTTCCCTGGCTTTTTCAATGGCCTGTATAAAACGTGCTGGTTGTACCGGTTTAATCAGGTAGTCGGCCACATTCAACTCAAATGCTTCCACGGCGTATTCTTTTTTTACGGTCGTAAAAATGATGATGGGACGCTTTTTGCCCAGGTTACGCGTTAGTTCCAAACCACTCATGCCGGGCATTTCAATGTCGAGTAACAACAGATCTACTTTCTCTTTCTGCAAGAGATTATAAGCTTCCATCGCGCTGCTGCATTCGCCAACAACGTGAAGTTGCACTACATGGCTGGCCAGTTGCTTCATGGCGGTCCGCGCCAGCTTATTGTCGTCTACTATCAGGCAATTCATGCGGCTAATTTAAGGACAAATCATAATATAACATCATCATGCCCGCAACTACGATGCAGTTTTTTCCGGGGACTTATACTTTTAATTTTTACATTTGTAGTCATGAAGTGGCTACTTTACATATTGAGCTGTTATATCCTGCTGTTGTCGTGCATACCCTGCACCGATAACAACGCGGTGAGCAGTAGCCCGGGAGTGCCTGTTGCACAGCTAACCACTTCACATAACCACGAATCACAACCGGACTTCTGCTCCCCATTATGTGTATGCAGTTGTTGCAATGTACAGGTAACCCCTCATACCCCGGTGATCGTATATTTTTATATGCAGCAGGTGATCGTCGATTACCCGGTGTTGCCCGTTAATCCGCTTCCTTCCTCTTCAGACAATATCTGGCAGCCCCCACAGCTGGTTTAATATGTTTTACGGGATGTTTTTGCTATGAGCGTATCAGTGCCTTTACACGGTGCAGATATGGTTCAGGTACATCATTTTTATTACTTATTGAATCAATCATGCTGGATAAGATTATTCGTTTCTCAGTGAGAAACAAATTAGTGATTGGTATACTCACGCTCGTATTGGTGGCTTGTGGTACCCACTCACTGTTACGTCTACCCGTAGATGCCGTGCCGGATATTACCAATAACCAGGTACAGGTGATCACACAATCACCCTCGCTCGCTGCACAGGAAGTAGAAAGGCTCATTACCTTTCCCATAGAACAAACCATGGCGGTTATTCCCGAGCTGGCGGAAGTCCGCTCTATATCCCGGTTTGGTCTTTCGGTAGTCACCATTGTATTTCACGACGATGTAGATATTTACTGGGCACGGCAACAGGTAAACGAAAAGCTGGGAGAAGCTAAAAACAATATCCCGCCCGGAATAGGAACTCCTGAAATGTCGCCTGTTTCCAGTGGGCTGGGGGAAGTATACCAATATGTACTGCATCCGCAGAAAGGATATGAAGACAAATTTAATGCGCGGGAACTGCGTACGGTGCAGGACTGGTATGTAAGACGGCAGCTGCTGGGAACGCCCGGTGTGGCGGAAGTCAACAGTTTCGGCGGTTTGCTGAAACAGTACCAGGTGACCCTGAATCCCGACAAACTGCGTAGTTATAAGCTGAGTATAGCGGATGTATTTAATGCACTGGAAAGAAATAACCAAAATACAGGCGGCGCCTATATAGATAAGAAGCCTAATGCTTATTTTATCCGCAGTGAGGGACTGATAGGGAGTTTGGCGGATATAGAGAAGATTGTGGTGAAGAATATCCCGAACGGACTACCGGTGCTGATAAGAGACGTGGCAAATGTACAAATAGGGGATGCCGTGCGTTACGGGGCGCTCACCCGTAATGCCAGTGGTGAGGCCGTAGGCGGCATTGTCATGATGCTGAAAGGGAAAAACTCCAATGACGTGGTGAAGGCCGTGAAGGCAAGGATTGCACAGATACAGAAAACGTTGCCGCAAGGGGTGGTAATAGAGCCATTCCTGGACCGCAGCGAGTTTGTAGGGCGGGCCATTGGTACGGTGCAGAAGAACCTGGTAGAAGGGGCGCTGATAGTTATTTTTGTATTGGTGCTGTTCCTCGGCAACCTGCGTGCAGGGCTCATTGTAGCCTCTGTTATTCCCTTGTCGATGTTGTTTGCCGTTTCCATGATGTACCTGTTTGGGGTATCCGGCAACCTGATGAGCCTGGGAGCAATCGACTTCGGACTTATTGTAGATGGGGCCGTGATCATAGTGGAAGCCACTTTACACCATCTGGCCGGCAGAAACAAATCCAGCGGGTTGCTGCGGTTATCACAGAGAGAAATGGATATGGAAGTATATGATGCTGCCAGCAAAATACGCAGCACAGCCGCTTTTGGCGAAATCATCATCCTTATCGTATACCTGCCTATCCTGGCGCTTACCGGTATTGAAGGCAAAATGTTCCGCCCCATGGCGCAAACAGTTTCCTTTGCCATCCTGGGTGCATTTATATTGTCGCTCACTTATGTACCGATGATTTCGGCTTTACTGCTTAGTAAAAAACTGGATCATAAAGTAACGATCTCGGATCGCATGATACACTTTTTTCAACGTATATACGACCCCGTTATTAAGGGTGCATTGCGTGTAAAGGCCCTGGTAACAGGTACTGCCGTCCTGCTTTTTGTCATCGCATTATTTTTATTTAGTAAGATGGGGGGAGAATTTATTCCTACCCTGGAAGAGGGCGACTTCGCCGTAGAAACCCGTTTACTCACAGGCAGTTCTTTGTCAGAAACCATCGACAAGGTAACGCTGGCTTCCGGTATATTGATGAAACAATTCCCGGAGGTAAAGGAAGTCATTGGCAAAATAGGCGCGGCGGAAATTCCGACAGATCCTATGCCCATGGAAGCCTGCGATCTTACTATTTTGCTGAAACCTAAAAAGGAGTGGACCAGCGCCCGCAACCGGGAAGAGCTGGCCAACAAGATGCAGGAGGCGCTCGAAGCCATACCAGGTGTTAGCTTTGGCTTTAGTCAGCCTATACAGTTACGGTTTAATGAACTGATTTCCGGGGTAAGACAGGATGTTGGGATCAAAATTTTCGGAGAAGACCTGCCCACGCTGGCTGGTTTGGCGGATAAGATTGGCGCCATCGTAAACCGTACCCCTGGGGCTAAAGACCTCTACGTGGAACAAACCGGTGGGCTGCCGCAAATAGTGGTAACGGCCGACCGGGATAAGATAGCCCGTTATGGGCTGGATATTGCCACCATTAACCAGGCGATCAACACCGCGTTTGCCGGGCAAAGCGCGGGACTGGTATATGAAGGGGAGAAACGTTTTGACCTGGTACTCCGGCTAGATCAACAGAGCCGTCAAAGCCTGGCGGACGTACAAAATTTATATATCACTACCCCTTCCGGCAACCAGGTGCCGCTGGCCGAAGTGGCCACCGTGAAAATGACGACCGGCCCTAACCAGGTGCAGCGGGAAGATGCGAAACGCCGCACCATTGTAGGCTTCAACGTTCGCGGACGCGACATTGCCAGCGTAGTAACGGACATTGAAAAAGCCATCGACAAAGAAGTGAAACTACCTGCTGGCTATTTCATCCGCTATGGTGGTCAGTTTGAAAATCTGAAAGAAGCCAATCAGCGTTTATCCGTGGCCGTACCCATTGCACTGTTGCTCATTTTTGGGTTGCTGTATTTCACTTTCCGTTCTGTAAAACAGTCCCTGCTAATTTTCACTGCCATCCCGATGTCGGCCATAGGAGGGGTGTTTGCCCTGCTACTAAGAGGACTGCCTTTTAGTATTTCTGCTGGTGTAGGATTCATTGCCTTGTTTGGCGTAGCGGTATTGAATGGTATTGTACTGATAGGAGAATTTAACCGTTTAAAACAATCGGGTCTGCATGACCTGAATAGTATTGTACTAAATGGAACGGCTACACGCTTACGTCCGGTTTTGATGACCGCCTTCGTTGCCTCACTCGGATTTTTACCGATGGCGCTAGCCACCAGCGCAGGTGCGGAAGTACAACGGCCGCTGGCCACCGTCGTGATAGGCGGATTAATTACTTCCACACTACTCACCTTACTGGTATTGCCCTGTTTATACATCTATTTTGAAAAAGGCTTTTCAAAACAAACATCATGAGCATTAGAATATTCATCTTATTAATATTTCCATTTCCGGTGTTGGCACAAATACCGCCACTCACCATGGAAACCGCTGTACAACTCGCATTGCAACAAAATAAAGGACTTAAATCGGCCGCTGCTGCTGTCGATTATTACCGGAAACTGGTGGGTACCAGCGGAGAGCTTCCAAAAACGGAAGTGAGCCTGCAATACGGGCAAACGAATAGTTATGTTTCCAATGATAATAACTATACCGTTTCCCAGACGATTCCTTTTCCCTCCATATTTGGTGCAAAGAAGCAACTGAATAATGCGCAGGTGGACAAAGCGGTATGGTTAAAGGCTTCCACACAGAATGAACTCATTTACCAGGTGAAGCAGGTATATGTGCAATTGCTGTATCTGCAGGAAGTCCGCAGGCTCATCATTCACCAGGATAGCCTGTTTGCAAACTTTGTCCGTACCGCAGATTTGCGTTACAGAACGGGAGAAAGCAGGATGTTGGAGAAAACCGCAGCAGAAGGGCGCTTGAATGAAGTGCGGAATACGCTGCGACAAAATGAAGCAGACATACAGATCTATAATGCACGCCTGCAATCCTTGCTGGGCACTACGGCGCCGATTACGATTTCCGAATCGGTGATCCCCGAAGCCGATATGCTCCTGACCAATGATTCCGTGGCCGTAGCTGCCAATCCGCAGCTGCAATACCTGAAGCAACAAATCAATATTGCCGATAAACAAACGAAGGTATTTAAAGCGGCCATACTGCCTGATATCACCGTAGGGTACTTCAATCAATCATTTATTGGCACGCCGGTAAATGCTTCCGGATCGCCGCTGGCCACCAATAATAACCGTTTCCAGGGATTCCAGGTAGGACTGGCATTGCCACTTTGGATGGGACCTCTCAAAGCAAAAGTGAAGGCGGAAGAAAAGCAGCAACTCGCCGCCAGTTTGCAGTACGATAATAATGTAATACAGCTGCAATCGCAGTATGAGCAGGCTGTACAGCAGTTTATTAAAAACCGTAACAGCCTGGAGTTTTACCAAAGTACAGCCCTGCCCAATGCTGCATTATTACTGAAGCAGTCTGAAAAATCATATAGTAGCGGTGACATTGGTTATGCAGAATATTTCCTGAACCTGGAACATGGGCTGGCAGCCCAACAAGGATACCTGTTGGCAAAGAACGATGTAAAGCAGGCCGCGTTATATATGGCTTTCCTCACCGGACAACCATAAGTTATTGCTAAGAAGTGACTGGTGGTTGTAATAACAACGCCAACAAATACCTGACACGCTGATAGTATTCAGCATTTATAAAACGAATTATCATGCAACTTATAAAAAAACATCATCTCCTTTCTGTTATGGCCTTTGCTGCCGTCATGTTAATGGTT
>NZ_DATCVJ010000185.1:0-11409 GCF_036566945.1 Chitinophaga sp.
TGAGAAACAATTTTGTAGCGAATTGCTGGCGCACTGGTATTTACCTGGGTGGCTACCTGGGCTATACTTCCGGTGGTACCCGTAATTGCTATGTAGTCAACAATACCTTGCTGTTTAATGACAAGGAAGTGGGCGCCTTTGGTGAAATTGAAGGAGAAATCAGGCTCACAGAACAATGCTTTGATAACGTGATCAAAAATAATATCGTATATGCGAGACCGGTAGATGTATTTGTGCATAAATATACCAACACTGGTTCCGGTAATGTGATAGATAACAACCTGTTTTTTACGACTGGCACGCCGCAATGGATCTGGAGTAGCACAAAGGATAATGTCATCACAGATTTTGCCGCATGGAAAACTGCTTCCGGTGTAGATGCCAGCTCTGTATACGGGGTAGATCCTTTGCTCATCAGTACCACCTTGCCTGACCTTCATATCGCGGCTAACTCGCCCGCTAAAAATACCGGCGTGGTTATTTCCGCAGAGGTGAATGGCACACTGGATATAGATGGGAAACCCCGTATAGTGAATAATCAGATCAGTAAGGGAGCACAACAATAATAAATCCCCTTTTTACGTGATTGCCGGGTATAGGTTCTTTATGTATATTCAATTAACCTTAATCTGTACTATCATGAAAAAGAAAATCACTTCAAAACTTAAGCTCACAAAAATTACCGTGGCAAGTTTGAGTAAAGCAACACCAATAGCAGACAAAAACCGCTCATTGCCAACAACGCAGTTTATTAGTTGTGGGGAAACTTTTTGGGTATGCTAATAGCCGGTTTACCCAATGGCTCAAGTTTTGTTTTAGTCATTGAACCCGCCATTACGGCGGGTTCAAATATTTAAGCCTTTTCCAATACTGTTGCTTCTGTGTGTTTAATGCTGGCGTAATCCGTATAGCCTTTGGCGTTACCACCAAAGAAAGTTGTTTTGTCTGGTTCGTTCAGGGGAAGCGCATGTTGCAAACGATAGGGGAGATCCGGGTTGGCAATAAAGGGTCTGCCAAATCCAATGAGGTCTGCCCATCCTTTTCCCAATGCCTCCATAGCTCTTTCGGTGGTATATTTACCAGAATAGATAAGGGTGCCGGAAAATGTTTCCCTGTAAGCTTCTTTAAAGGCAACCGGCATCACCGGTGCATTGTCCCAGTCGGCTTCCGCAATATGTATATAAGCAATGCCAATATCTTCCAATATCCTGGCGGCAGCAATGTAAGTTTCTTCGGGATGATCATCCATGGCTCCCATTAAGGTGGTTAAAGGCGCTTGCCGCACACCTACTTTGTCTTTTCCGATGGCATCCGCTACAGCCGTCACCACTTCTTTCAGAAAACGTAAACGGTTTTCCAGTGAGCCGCCGTATTCGTCCGTCCGGTGGTTGGTTTGTGAATCAATAAACTGTTCTATGAGGTAACCATTGGCGCCATGTAATTCCACGCCATCGAAGCCGGCAGTAATCGCGTTTTTAGCCGCCTGCGCAAAATCGCTTATAATGGCCTTAATTTCCGCTTTCGTTAATTCCCGGGGCATTGAGTGCTGAATCATTTCACCGGCGCCATTTTCGGCTCCTTTGCCCGCAGGATCGGCAAATACTTTCACGCCTGTTGCCAGGATCGCAGAGGGTGCTACCGGAGCTGCGCCGTTTTCCTGTATGGAAGTATGTGATACCCGGCCTACATGCCACAACTGTGCAAACATGAGCCCCTGCTCTGCATGTACGGCATCCGTCACCTGTTTCCAGCCTGCTATCTGTTCGGGGCTGTAAATACCCGGCGTCCAGGCATATCCCTGCCCCTGCCGGCTGATTTGTGTACCCTCGCTGATAATCAGTCCTGCTGTGGCACGCTGACGGTAATAGTTCGCCATCAGGGCTGTGGCTACATCTCCTTTTGCCGCTCTGGAGCGGGTCATGGGCGGCATCACGATCCTGTTTTTCAGGGTCAGACTGCCTAATTTATAATCTGTAAAAAGCATGTTCTTTCCGTTTAACAAGAGCAAAGTTGACACAAAAAGATTCATTATCATAATTATTTAACTTATACCTTTGTATCAGAAAAATGATAGCATATGGGAGTCGATCTGGAATGGTTACGCACCTTTAAAGCCATATATGAACACGGAACACTGACTGGTGCTGCGCAGGCGCTGTTTATTTCACAGCCCGGGGTGAGTTTGCACCTCAACTCACTGGAAGCATATACCGGGTATAAACTGTTTGACCGCTCCGCGAAAAAGCTGGTTCCTACAGAAAAAGGGAAAGTGATCTACAATTTCGTACAGGAACCCTTGTTGAAACTGGAAAATGCAGAACAGCTTTTTCATAAAAGCACCAAAACAGAAAGGGCTACCATCAGCATTGGCATGTGCTTCGAAACGTTTCAGTATACCCTTGAAAAATATATCGCCTCCCTGCCCTTTAACGTGATTATTAAATTCGGTGATTATCATCAAATGATCGGCGACCTGGATAAAGGATTGCTGGACCTGATCATTTCCCCTCACAAAGGAGAACAGAAGAACCTGGAATTTCACGCGTTTTCAAAAGAACGGATTGTATTGATTGCCGGAGAGAAAACCGATACCAAAGCACTCAGTATTCTTCTGAAAAAAAAGGACCTGCCTGGCGCCGAAAGCTGGCTGAAAGAACAGATCTGGTACAGCACCGCTGCTGATATGGAACACCTGAAAAAGTTCTGGCAGCTGAACTTTAAACATCGTATAGATTTCAAACCGAATTATATCGTTCCCAATATGAGTTCTATTGTTCGTTGTTTGAGTGGGGAAAGCGGTTTTTCTGTCGTGCCTGATTTTTTATGCCGACAGGAAATTGCTGCCGGCAAATTAAAGCTGGTATGGGAAGGGGATCCGGTTACAGAAAATACCCTGTATTTTGGATCGAGGAAGAAAACCATGTATGCCGAAGAAATAAAGCGGATCCAGCATATTTTCCGGGAAGAAATGTAGTGGGAGCTGAAGGCATAAGGCAGAAAGCAAAAAGCTATTGAAGCGAATGACCGCAGCGGAGATTAACACTCGCTTAGATCCTTCGCTTCAATAGCTTTTTGCTTTAAGCCTTATGCTTTACGCTTCTTCAATGCCTCTCACCATCAAGACAATCAACAACCCACACACCGCCATAATCCCAAACGACAGGCGCAGACTGGTGGCCTGGGCTACAAACCCGATCAGTGGCGGCACTACCAGGAATCCGAGGTACCCGATAGAAGAGATAGAGGCGAGCGTTTGTCCGCTGTTGGTAGTTTTGGATTTACCCGCCAGACTGAATACCAATGGCACTACACAGGCGACGCCTAATCCGGCGAATACAAACCCGATGCCTGCTGTTACCGGATAAGGCAGCAAAATAGCCAGCAGCAAGCCGCTGAGGATCAACCAGCCGCTATACATCAGGATAGATTTAATGCCCATTCTTTTCACCAGTTTATCACCCATGAAACGGCCGGTGGTCATAGCTACCATGTAAATTACAAAGGCGGCTACTGCAGTGGCATTGCTGGTACCCACTACTTTTTGGAAATATAACCCACTCCAGTCGTACATCGTATTTTCTGTGGCCATGCAGGCAAAACAGATCAGGGAATATTTCAGCAATGACTTATCCGGCAGAGAAAAGGCCGCTTTTTTTACGGGGTCTTTTACCGGTTGGTCGGGGAATGTTTTTGGATAATAGTATACCGTGAATAATAATAGTAAAATACTGATTATCAGTAAGTGGTAAGACGGCGCTACATTCATCGTCACCATCAGCAAGCCGGTGAGCGCTCCCACAGAACCAGCTACGCTCCAGATGCCATGAAAGGTAGTCATGATAGACCTCGAATAGAGGTGTTGCACCGCCACAGCCTGTGCATTCATAGAGAGATTCAGCAGGTTACGGGCAGAGCCGAAACAGAATAGTACCATCGCCAGCTGCAGGGTATTGTTAGCAAAGCCTGGTAAGCTCAGCACCACGTTAAACGCCATGGCGCCAAACATCATGATCTTACGGCTGCTGAAGTTGCCCAGCAGTTTACCGGTAATAGGCATGGTGAGCATCAGCCCAATCGGCAGGGCAAATAATACGGCCCCCAACTGTGCCTCATTTAAATGCAATTGTTGCTTAATCGAAGGAATCCTGGATGCCCAGGAAGAGTAACCTAATCCTGAAATAAAAAAGAATACGGAAGTAGCGATACGGTATTGCCGTGCATCGGTTTCGTTATGAATATCTGCTAACATGATCTGCGGTGTACACCTGTTTGCGGCGCTGAAGTACGCAAAATTAGATAAATCTGCCGAAAAAACGGGTAAGATTGTCTGGTTGACACGGAAAGCGCCGGTGGTGTTGGATTTACGGATTAAATTAGGATCTTGAACGTATATCGAATATTTTTTAAGTAATATTCGCCGGTGAGGTCGCTATGCCCCCACATGCAACACCGCCTCATTCACTTCCTTAAATTCACTTAACGGCGCCGCACATACGAAACATTCATATCCTGCCGGTAAATCCCTGAACAAAGTGCCGGCAGGTACCTGCTGCTCCGCATCACCCACGGTTTCATCATACACGGTAAGACATTGACAGCATTGATATACCTGTTTTTCCACCACAGGCATGGTGACCAGCGATTGCTGCTCCCTTACATAATGTTGCAGCACATTCGCTTCACTTTTCTGTTCATAAAAAGTTTTACACAACGCTACGATGTAAGGCCCCAAATGTTCTTTCGATACACCTTCGCGGTATAATAACAGTTGCGCCGAATTAGCGTTGTAGTCTGCGGTGTAGAGAATATCATAGCGTTGCATGTATTTAAGCTTGCTGCCATGTTTGTTCTCCTGCTTGCGGATCACCACTGTACCAAAAAGACTTGCGGGCCGGTTAATTCTTACGCTGAAACATAAACCGTAGGTACGCACATCGGCGGTATCGAAATACCGGATAATGTGGCGTTTCAGTACCAGGCCGTCCTCACTGTTATCTTCTACCTGCCAGTTGAGTTCATTAGCGGCATGACGTACATTGATACCATGTTTGCCCAGCACATAATCCCATAGCGTACGGTGAATGGCATCTATGTTTTTAATGATGAGCGACTTCCAGGGAGTGGCGTATAGCTGACCGGTGCGGGTTTCCAGGCAAATGGTACATACTTCTTTGAGAAAGGGAATGGGAAAATCTTCATCGCGGCGGTAGATGCCCAGCCAGTAGCTGTTGTCATACTTATTAAATCCTTCGTAGTAGGGGAGATGAAAGGCCGGCAGGTCGGGTTCTTTCTCTTTCGCGCGACTGATATAGCTTAATGTTCTTTTTACCTGCGCATACACCTGTTCGGGCGAATCACCATGGCTAAGTGCTGCTTCCACCTGTTTACTGACGGCCGCAATGTTGTTGGTATAGATCAGTTCCGGCCAGGCAAATAATTGCTGACTACCCGGCACACGAAGATAGAGATACCAGTAATGCAGGTTGGGAGAGGTAATCCAGTTGATATGCCCGGTAAACAAAGGCACAAATGTTTGTTGACTATCACAGATATTAATCTTCAATGCCGGTGCATAATCAAACAGGTTAAACACATCTTTGTAAATGCCTTCACTCAGCCAGCTGTTGTGAATAAAAATGCCTGCCGCCGGATAGGAACTCATGATATTAGGCGTATCGGCAACGGTGATTTGCTTCGCGGCGCACTGGCTTTTAAACGACGCCACACATTTATCCGGAATGTCTACCAGTAGTTGCTGCCGCAAACCGAAACGAATATGAGTAGCTTGTGCGGCGCTGGCGGTATCGAGTATTTCCAGCAGGTATCCCGGAGAAATAATGCCACCGGTGAAGTTGATCGGAAAAGTATGGGTAAGTTTCGCCATGGTTATACAAGTGCTGCAACGGTTTTAGGAATAGATTTTTCCAGCAGGGCTTTTACCTCCGGTTTACAGCTGCCGCAGCCCAAACCAGCGCCGGAAGCCTGACACAGCTGTTGCAGGTTATTACAGCCTGTCGCTATTTTTTCCATGATATTGCCTTCTCCCACATTGCCGCAGGAGCATACCAGTTTACCAATAACAGGTGTTCCTTTTTTTCCGGAGCGTAATAACTCCAACCGCTTATCTGATAACTCAATTTTTTGTTGAATGAGATCACGGAATTCAATGAACTCTGATTTATCACCGATCAGGATAGCGCCCACTAGTTTATCCTGATGGATGATACATTTTTTATAGTAACGTTTCGCCTTGTCTATGAAAACAACTTCTTCATAGGCAGGATCTTTAGGCGTTTCTACCATGCCGAGGGAACAAAGATCGGTACCATGCATTTTCAGGATGTTCATGAAAAGAGAGCCCTGGTAGTATTGACTGATGTCTCCGTTCAGATAACGGGCCACTACGGCCGCCTGTTGCTCTGCCGCTGCGGTGATGCCATATAAGGTGCCGTTGAAAGCAGCGATTTCTCCGATGGCATAAATATCCGGGTCGCTGGTTTGCAGGTATTCATTTACCACCACCCCACGATTGCAAAGCAGTTGTGCGGCCTGCGCCAGCTCTATGTTGGGCACGGTACCAATAGACATAACCACCGCCTGACAGGGAATATACAATCCGCTTTTCATGCGTAGTCCTTCCAGCTTATCCTGCCCGGAAAAACGATCAATTTCATCATTGTAATAAATATCGATGCCCCGGTCGGTCAGCTCTTCGTATAGGAGTTGTCCGCCGAGGGTATCCAGTTGCCGGTCCATGAGCCGGGAGGTACGTTGTATAACGCCTACGTCTATATTAATTTCTTTGAGAGATGCCGCCAGCTCTATCCCTAATAAGCCACCACCTACGATCATTACTTTCCCGCGTGCAGGATCTATATGTTGTTTGAAGGCATCCGCATCCATGCGGGTGCGCATGGTAAAAATGCCGGGGATAGGCGGAATATCCCGAAGGGTAGCGGCTCTGCTGCCTGTAGCCATCAACAGGACATCGTACGTATGTACGTGGCCGTTACTATCTGTCAGCAGCTTGTTGGCACGGTCTATATGGGTAATGCTCACACCTCTGTGGAGGGTAATATTATAGGCCGTTTCTTCTGCCCGGGTCATTTTGATCAACTGCTTCCATTGCTGGGTGCCGCTGATGTAGTCGGGGAGCATCACGCGGTTGTAGAAAGGGAGGTCTTCTTTGCTGAATACCACTATTTCATCGGTGGTATTTAGTTCGCGGTACGATTTTACAAATCCGCAGGCGCCCGCACCGGCGCCGATCACCACAATTTTTTGTACCGGCTTCCGATAGCGTTGTACCTGTACAGCACTGTATTTAAAGTCGGGTTGTTTGGAGATAGGGTCCAGCAGGTGGTTGGTGAGATTATTGGCGCGGTGCAAATCGCTGTGAAGAATTTTGCCCCAATGCATCGGTAAAAATACCACCCCTTTTTTGATAGTATGACTCAGCTGCGCTTTCACCCTTACCGTTCCTCTGCTGTTGTGAATGGTCACAATATCATCTGCCTTGATGCCGCGCTGTTGGGCATCTTCCGGGTGTATTTCCAGGAAGGAAGAAGAAATGTGTTGTTTCAGTTTACTCACCTTGCCCGTTTTACTCATGGTATGCCACTGATCGCGGATACGTCCGGTGGTGAGTATTAAAGGCAACTCTTTGGTCAATGATTCTGAGTGGTTGGCATCTTCAAAGCTGTGAATCACCGCTTTGGTATCCGGGGTGTAAAACCGGTGATCTTCAAATAACCTGGCAGTGCCATGACCGGCGCGGTAAGGCCATTGTACGCTGCGTTGGGCTTTTAATATTTTATAATCCAGTCCGCTGATATCTATGTTGGTACCGGCGGTTAACCGGCAATGTTCGTCGTAAATCTCCGACATATTCGTATAGTCGAAACCGTGATAGCCCATTTTCTGTGCAAAGCGGCAAATGATTTCTGCATCGGGGAGTGCTTCTCCGGGCGCATCTGTTAATTTAGTGAGATAGCTGATGCGGCGTTCGGCGTTGGTCATGGTGCCTTCTTTCTCTGTCCAGGCAGCGGCAGGCAGCACCACATCAGCATAGCGCAGGGTTTCCGGCTTATTGGAAATTTCCTGTACCACCACAAATTTGGTTTTTAGTAATCCCGCTTCTGCGAAACGAACATCCGGTAAGCTCACCAGCGGATTGGTACACATAATCCAGATCGCTTTCAGCCGGCCATCGTGCATGGCACTGAACATTTCTGTAGCAGTAAGGCCGGGTTTATCTGATAATGCAGTACCACCCCAGAAGTCCTGTACTTCTTTGCGGTGTTGTGGATTATTGAGTACGCGGTGTGCCGGCAGCAGGTTGGAAAGACCGCCTACTTCCCGTCCGCCCATGGCATTGGGCTGCCCGGTTAGTGAAAAGGGGCCGCTGCCTGGTTTGCCTATATGGCCGGTGATCAGGTGCAGGTTGATCAGGCTAAGATTTTTATTTACGCCTACTACGCTCTGGTTCAGCCCCATGGTCCACAGGGTCATGAAGCCGGTGGCGTTGCCGATGTAATCTGCGGCGGTGTGAATATCTGCTGCTGAGATACCACAAATGGCGGCTGCTTCTTCAATGCTCCGTTCCATCACGGTATCCTTGTATTGCTCAAATCCGTTGGTGTGGCCTTGTATAAAGGAGCTGTCGGTATGACCGGCGGTGATGAGCGCGCGACCAATAGCATGATGCAGCACGATGTCGGTGCCGGGGTTTACCTGCAGGTGCAGGTCGGCAGCGGAACAGCTTTGTGTTACCCTTGGGTCGCTGACAATAATTTTCAGGGCCGGATTGGCGGCTTTGGCAGCTTCTACCCGCCGCCATAAAATAGGATGGCACCAGGCGGGATTGGCGCCCGCTACAAAGATGCAGTCGGCCAGCTCTATGTCATCATAAGTGCCCGGTACGGCATCTTCTCCCAGCGCCAGTTTATAGGCGGCTACGGCGCTGCTCATACATAACCGCGAATTAGTGTCGATGTTGTTGCTGCCAATAAATCCTTTGATCAGCTTATTCACCACATAATATTCTTCTGTCAGGCATTGCCCGGATGCGTAAAACGCTACGGCATCCGGGCCATGTTTTTTGATGATAGCAGCAAATACGGCTGCTGTTCTTTCCAATGCCTGATCCCAGGTAACCCTTTGCCGTGGCAGGTTCCGATGGTAGCGCATTTCCGGATACAGCAGCCGGTCTGATGTATCCATTACGGTATAATGCAGGTTCATGCCTTTGGAGCAAAGCATACCTTTATTTACCGGGTGTGTTTTATCACCTTCTACATGCAGCTTTCCCTGCCGGTCCTTATGTACTACTATTCCGCAGCCTACGCCACAGTAACAGCAGGTGGTTTTAAATGATGCTTGCATGCAGGAAGTTTTAATAAATGATTTATGATACGGCTACCGGTGTTCTTGCCGGTATGGCTGCTGCCGCAGGTTGACGCGTAAACCTGGTCAGCATAACGATACCTGAAATGCCTATTACAATAAAGCCGATATACGTGAACGCCTGTACGTAAGTGATGCTGTCTGATTTAAACAGGAAGCCGAATAACATGCCACCCATATTTCCGCCGGCGCCCACAATACCACTAACCAGCCCCGCATTTTTTTCGTTGATAAAAGGTACAATGCCGTAAGTAGCGCCATTGGCCATTTTCAGGAACAAAGCAAAACTCAGCATCGCAATAATGGCTACTACCAGTGATCCAGCCTGTGCAAATAATAATAAACCTACTCCTTCTGCCAGCAGCATCAGGGCCAATAACCAGCCTTTGCCTTTCATGCCGGATGTTGCGCCGACCCTGTCTGAAATAATGCCACCCAATGCACGGGCAAAAAGGTTCATGAAACCAAATATACCCGCCCAGAACCCTGCGCTGCCTTGAGAAAGATGAAATGTATCTACAAAATGTAAAGACGCTACATTGTCAAATGTAATCTCCATACCGAAACACATACCATAGGCCAGCGTGAGCGCCCAGATGCGCCAGTCGGCCAACACAGACCAATCCGTTTTGCTATTTTTTTTATGATGTCCCAGCTCATCAAAGTTGCCATTGGGCGTATCTTTTGTATAACGGTAGTACAGGTACGCTACTATCAGCATCATTACACCGGGAACAATCATGGCATAACGCCACGCTTCTGCTTTGGTGTAACCAAAACCAACAATGGCCGCAAAGATGACCGGCATCACCATGTTGGTTACCCCTCCGCCCAGGTTACCCCATCCACCGGTGATGGCGTTGGCGGTACCTTTAATGGCAGGTGCAAACATCAGCGAGGTGTGAAACTGCGTGATCACAAATGAGCCGCCTATCACACTAATGGCTAAACGAAATAAGAGAAAAGACGTGTAATCTTTTGATAGCCCTACCAGGAATACCGGCAGCGATCCGATGAGCAACAGGCGCACCGCTGTTTTGCGCGGCCCCCAGGTATCACAGAGCCGGCCAATTACGAGCCGCGCTATGATGGTGCCGGATACAGAAGCAATAATGATATTGCCTATCTGTGATTTGTTTAAGCCCAGATCGGTGCGGATAGTAGGCATCAACGGCGCCAAACCAAACCAGCCAAAGAAACAGACAAAGAACATGAGCCACGTGATGTGGAATGTGCGCATCTGTATGGTATCGAGACTAAAGATTTTTATTTTATTAAGTGGAGCGAGCATGGTAGCAAGTTTTACAGGTTATTTAATCAGAAATTCAGGGCGTATGTTCACAGAGAGATAAGCCCAGTTACTGTTACTGCCGGCATCCTTCACATTTTTTACCGTTGGAGAAGTGAGCGTAGCGGTATTCCAGAAGTGGCTGTAGCCCGCTTCCAGACCAATCATTTTGGTCAGCGTATAGTTGGCCGTCACATCTGCTTCTGTACCAAATTGTTTGCTCATCCCTGCAATGGCGGAGGCAGCGTAAAATTCATGTACATCTCCTGTAAATCCCCAGCGGGGGCCGGGTTTAAACTTCGTTTTTACGTAGTAGTCCTGTAATCCTTTGTTGCCAAATCCACTGGCTACATAGAAATAATCCATGTTGCCCCAGAATTTATGTGGGGTACCATAGAGCGGATCAAAATCCGGACTGGTGTAATCTACGCCGGCACCGGCGCTGAAGGCCTTGCTGACGCTGTATTGAAAAGACCCGGAAAATAAACTACCACTTACCGTTTGTCCGTTGCCGTTAGTACCTCCCTGGTAGTAGGCGGCAGCGGTATAACTCATCCGGTTAAACTGCTGGGTATAAAATATGCCCGTGGTCATTCGGGTATAGGTACCTGTTTCCCAAACCTTAGTAGCTACATGTTCTATGCTATCGGTATGGTATTTTGAAAACTGGTCAGACAGGAAGAGAAAAGATAGATTCCCTTTTGTCAGCTTCCTGG
>NZ_DATCVJ010000186.1:0-5218 GCF_036566945.1 Chitinophaga sp.
CTAATTTTATAAACGCTGTTGATAGCAGTGTGGTGATTTGTACCACGCTGGCGCCCAATACTTTCCGTACGCCAATTTCGCGGGTACGTTGTTCTGCCGAAAATGCTGCCAGGCCTAACAAACCCAGTGCGGCTATTAAAACCGTTAATGCCGTAAATCCGCCAAAAATGCCGGCCAGTCTGTCTTCTGCAGTATACATTTTTCCGAATGCATCATCGAGAAAGCTATACTGAAAAGGCGTTAGCATATCATACCCTGCATATATTTTTTTGATCTGATCCAGTAAAGCAGGAATATTTTGTTTAGGGGCAATTTTCACAAATAAGCATCCCGGCGTACTGGTTCCCCAGGCGGCCGAAGTGCCTTTTTCCACATGGAGCCCCAGTGGCTGAATAGCGGCATGCAATGATTTAAAATGGAAATTCTTCACCACCCCTATTACCTCTACTTCCCTATTTCCCATTTTTATATGTTTCCCTACGGGAGATGGCGAAAGATTAAAGCTTTCTACTGCCATTTCATTCAATACAATGGTACCGTCCATGCCCAGTTGCTGCATATCAGCAGGAGGTACTTTCCATTGCAAACCAGCCATATCGATCAACGGTCGGTCGATATGCAGCATAGACAAGGCGATATCCGGGCGGTTGCCCTCTCCTGCTACAAACCACATATCATAGCCATCATACAGCGGATAACGCGCGGTGGCGGTTTGCATCACCCCATTTAGTCCGGCTACCTGTTGGCGGAATGCCTGGTAATGTGTACCTATGGAATTCTGAAACGGCAGCATCACCACATTCTCCTGGTTGATGCCCGTAGTAGTATGCCGGAAAAAGTAGAGCTGCCGGTTAATTACAATACTGCAGATAATGAGTACCGCAGCAATGCCAAACTGTAATACCGTCAATACTTTCCTTACGCCTACGCCACCTGTTTTACTCATTTTACCGGATAATACGGTAACAGGATTATAACGGGAAAGCACCAACGCAGGGTAGCTGCCCGCCACTAAAATCGTCCCACAAAGTAATCCTGCATATATCGTCAACACTACCGGATGATAGAGGAAACTCATATCCACCTTCAGTTGCAGCAAATTGAAAAACCATGGGCGCAACAGCATACAAAGTACTACTGCCAGGCAAAACGCCAGGAAGGCATACAAGGCTGACTCTACATAAAACTGTTGGGCAATACGCTTATGATCTGCCCCCAGCGCTTTTCTAACACCTATTTCACGGGCCCGTACTGTAGCCCTTGCGGTGGAGAGACTCATGTAGTTAATCAGCGCCATTAACAGGATCAGGGCTGCTACCATAGGAAACAGTTTCAGGTAGCGCAGGTTAAATCCGGCGTTGAAATTAGCTTCCATATGTATGCTGGTCAGCGGAACCATCACAGCCCGGCCTTCGTTCTTAGACAGCTGATTGATCTTCAGCGCTGCCTGACCTGCATCGGCGCCGTCGGCCAGTTTTATATAGGTTTTAAAAAGACCACCAAAGCCACGGTCATCTGTTACAAATGATTTCATGGATTCAATGCCGGCCATGCTGGAAACAGACAATAGAAAGTCCGGTTGAATACTGGAATTAGATGGAGCATCGGCCATTATGCCAGACACCACAAAAACATATTTACCATTAAACCGTAATTGCTTCCCCACCGCATCGGTAGTACCAAAATATTTCTTCGCCATGGAAGCGGTCATCACAGCGGTAAAAGGCTGCTTCAATACTTCGGCCGGGTCGCCTTCCAGCAAAGGAAAAGAGAAAAAGCTGAAGTAGTTGGCATCAGTAAACCAGGTCGCATCTTCTTCATCACGGATAGCCGGATTGGCTACATTTTGCATCACCACTGCTTCGCCGGCAAGACTGCCCATGCGCAGAAAGCTCTTTACACCGGCATCCTGCTGAGCGATAGCCGGACCCGCTGCATAATTGAAGCGGTCGAACTGTATGGTATCTTTCTCCATCTTTATTTTTTCCAATAAAGAGAAGATCTGGTGACTGTCTTTATGGAAACGGTCGTAGCTCAGTTCATGTGCTACATAAAGCATGATCAGCATACATACGCATAATCCCGCTGCCAGCCCACCAATATTGATGAAGCTGTACAACTTTCTTTTAGCGAGATTGCGCCATGCGAGCTTTATGTAGTTGTATAATAACATGTTTAATCGTTTCTCAGGTTGTCAACAGGATTCACTTCAATAGCTTTCCATGTTTGTGAAAGAATAGTTACCAGGGCCAATAGTATCAGAAAAGCAAAGCTGCCCAGCATAGGAATAATACCAATGCCTACCCGGTAAGCGAAAATCTGCAGGAACAACATGCTGCCTAAATATCCCAATGGCAGGGCAATACAGCCGGCAATGATGATCAGGCGCACATAATTTCTAGAAAGCAACAGCAACAAGCTGGCCGCGCTGGCGCCCAGTATTTTGCGAATACTCACTTCCTTCCTGCGGGTAAAGGTGGTATAAGCTACCACCCCTAACAGCCCAAGCGCAGAAATCATGGTAGAAATAAACACCAGGAACCCCAGCATGGAAATAACTTCCTGACCAGCGCGGCTCAGCAACTGGGCATCCATCCATTCGGAAGAAAATATTTCGCCGGGATGCAGGTCCATCCATACTTTTTTTACACTGGCTATTTGTTGCTCTTTATCTCCTTTTGCCATCGCCAATTGCAGCTGTTTGAATTCGGCAGGGCGATAGCGAATGGCCATAGGCCGTATATTCACTTCTATTGGCTGATAGTTAAAGTCCTTCACTACGCCAACAATATTTACCGGCAGTGAATCAGAGAGCCATAGGGTTTTACCGATGGCATCAGCAGGCGTTTTAATGCCCATTACGCTCACTGCTTTTTCATTCACAATAATGTATTGTTCCTTTTCTTTGGAGGCTGCTGCGGGGAAGGTAGTACCTGCCATCAACTTAAGATGCATGACCTTTAAGAAGTCGGCATCTCCCGCATAATAACCAAACTGCATCATATCCTTGCTATCGCCGGCTCTCATCTGGCAAAAGCTGGCATCCCGGGGCATGCCCAATGTGCCGGAGCTGGCCGTCACGGTGGTTACGCCGGTCAAGGTTTGCATACGTTCCTTCATCAGCTGAAAGTCCACATCCGCGAGCGGTACATTCAGGATATCCTTGCGGTAGAAGCCCATATCCATCACTGCTTTAAAGCTAAACTGCCGGTATACGGTGACCAGGAAAATGATAGCCGTTAATGAAAGGGTAAACTGAATCACAATGAGTGATTTCCTTAATCCCAGTCCACCAAACAATTTAATATCTATGAGGTTTTTAAGCACTTTAGCCGGCTGGAAAGAAGATAATGCCCAGGCGGGTATAGCCCCTGCTACTACGCCGGTAAGGATGCTAAACGCCAGGAACCACAACAGGAGTTGTCCGTTCAACAGATTAATGTCTGGTATGGGCAATGCATTAAAATGGAAGCTCTGTGCCAGTAACAGCAGCGTCACGGCCAGGATTAACGACAGGATACACATTAGTACAGACTCTGTAATGAACTGCAGGAAAATCTGCCAGCGCTGCGCACCATTCACTTTACGTACGCCTACTTCTTTGGCCCTTTGCAGGGAACGAACAATGGATAAATTAGTATAGTTGAAACAGGCGCAGGTAAGCAGCAACATCGCCACGCCCACTTCTGTTAATATTTTTGCCCAGGGTGGTGCGTTGGTAATATCATCATACAATCCTTGTGAAGGACTGATTTTGCTCAATGCCTGCGGCTCAAAAGCAATACGGCCCTGTCCTTTTCCGGGCAAGTCATCGTACCGGTGGCCCAGGTCGTTCAATGCCGCTGTCAGCGCCGCTTTCCCTTCGCCCGGACGCATCACCACGTAGGTATAAATGCTTTGGATATCGTTCCAGTTCTCCTGCATGGGCCGTAATACATTGGTTTGTTCCAATGCCGCCACCGACGACATAGAAGCAAATGCTTCATAGGTGATATGCGTTAGCGAAGGCGCCGGTTGCAATACCCCGCTAACAATGAAACTGCCTTGCTTATCAAACTGTATTACTTTTCCCATCGGGTCAACCGTACCAAAAAATCGTTTGGCGGCTTCGTCTGTCAGCACAATGCTATTGGGCGTGGTTAACGCCGTGAGCGGGTTACCAGCGGCCAGTTTAAATCCAAAAACTTTGAAAAAGGAGGGCGTGGCAAAGGCGCCGAAAACATTTATTTTCTTCTTATTAATCCTGCCTACGCCGGATAATGCCCCATATAAAGTTGCTTCTTCCTGAATGGCGGTATAGTTGTTTTTCAATGCCTCGCCCATCGGCAGCGGTGTGCTGGCCATATGATACTTCCTGCCGTCAGGAGTTTGCGCCCTCGTAGTAATGCGCCAGGTATGCGCTATATCAGGATGAAAATTATCGTAGGTAAAATTATTACGGGTAGAAATCAATACTAACAGGCATAACGCCATACTCACAGCCAGGCCCGCGATATTGATAAAGGTAAATAACCTTTGTCTGCGCAGATTTCTGATAGCAATGACAATATAACGGTAAAGCATATACGTTAATATTTATTCTGATTTTAAAGATTGTACCGGGTTGGCCAATGCCGCTTTTACCGACTGGAAACTCACCGTAGCCAATGCAATCATCAATGCCAGCAAACCGGCAATGACAAAAACCCAGACAGATAAGTTTACGTGATAGGCAAAACCAGATAACCAGTTATGCATCAGGTACCAGCTCACCGGGGTGGCCAACAACACGCCAACACCCACCAGCAGCAGGAATTCACGGGAAAGCAGCGAAGTCACGTTCAGTACCGATGCCCCTAATATCTTCCGGATACCTATTTCTTTTCTACGCTGTTCAGCCGTGAAAACAGACAAGCCAAATAAGCCCAGGCAGGAAATCAGTACTGCTACAATGGCAAACACCTGCGCCAGTTTTTTCAGCATCGTTTCTGATTGGTACATACTGTTAAAAGTTTCATCCAGGAAATGATAGTCCAACGGATATTCCGGATTCAGCCTGTTAAAGACTTTCTCTACAGCGGCTACTTCCGCAGCCACATCTCCCTTAGCCAAACGTAACATGATATAGTTATTATCTTTTGGCTGCAGCATCATCACTACCGGGTTAATATTTTCGCGCAGCGAAGAGAAATGGAAATCTTTCACCACGCCTATAATTTTTCCTTTGCCGTTCCAGAAG
>NZ_DATCVJ010000187.1:0-2669 GCF_036566945.1 Chitinophaga sp.
TTATATCATTGACGTATATGCATGCCTTGGCGCAAAACGATACCACAGAAAATGGTAAAGGGCTGACCCGTAATATGATTGAAGGTGGGAAGTACCAGGGCTTCCTCTTTACAGACGTAAAAGGTATCCGGCTACAGTTTAGCGGCTATGTACAGGCAGATTATATCCACGATTTTATGGAAATAGGCAATCCGCATGCGATGCAGCCTTCTACCATTACGGTGCCTACAATAACAGAGGGCAATACTGCTTTCACGGTTCGCCAGTCACGTTTTGCATTTACCGCTTATGGTGCGCCAGACGCCAAAGGACGCGCTTTAAAAGCGGTGCTGGAATTTGATTTGTGGGGAAGTCTTTCTGCCGCACCCAGACTGCGCCATGCCTACATACAGCATGGCAAATGGACATTCGGGCAATACTGGACCAACTTCATGGATGATGACAACTGGCCTAATATCATGGACTACTGGGGTCCCAACTCTTACGTATGGACGCGACAGGTACAGTTAAGATTTACACAACCGCTTAGTCCTTCCATGAAATTTTCGATGTCGGTAGAACAGCCTGGAAGTGATTTGTCTGTACCGGAAACCTGGAAGACGAGAACGAATTTTCCGGATGTTACCGCCGCCTTTCAAAAGAATTTTGGGAAGAAAAATGGCAGCCATGTCCGCTTGTCCGGCCTGCTGCATCCCATGGATTACAAGAATGAGGACAAGGACAATAAAACCACTATTGGCGGGGCTTTCAATTTATCCGGTAATATTAACATCGGTAAAAATGATGACGTGAAATTTCAGTTTGCCTACGGTAGCGGCTATGCGAAATATAGTGAAGATATCAGTGGCGAGGGGTATGATGCGTTTGCCGGCGTAAATGATAAAACGGTTAAAAATATCGATATGCTGGCTACCTGGGTATACTTCGATCACTTCTGGACCCAAAGCCTGGGATCTACCATCGGATACGGCTATCTGCATTTAAATACCCCCGATCTGGCATTGCCCAATACGGCTATTAAAGCCACACATTACGCCTCCTTCAACACAACTTATTACTTTACCACCTTCTTTAAAATAGCAGGAGAGGTATTATATGGGAAACGGGAGAACAGGGACGACACCGCCGGAGAAGATGTCCGCGCTCAATTCAGTGCGTTCTTCAAATTCTGATCATCTGCATAAAATCATACACCATGAAAATTACCATTGCGCTGATCATGCTGCTCACACTGGGCGTTACAGACGCTTACTCCCAGAAGGGGGCGAAAGCAGTTGATTATAATGCCATCATTAACGAGGCATTTAATTTATATAAAAATGAAAAGGGGGGTAAGAATGCAGATTATATTCCTTACCTCGACAAAGTAGATTCCGATATGTATGGCATTGTGCTGGTGACCACCGCAGGACAGGTATACCAGGTGGGAGAAACTAAATTTGAATTTGGTATTGAGTCCATAGAAAAAGTATTTACCCTTTGCATGGCGATGGAAATTGTGGGTGATTCTGTGATCCTGCAAAAAATAGGTGCAGATCAAACGGGTTTGCCTTTTAACTCGGTGCCAGCCATCGAAATGAATGGACAAAAGCCTTCTAATCCGCTGGTGAATGCCGGCGCCATGGCTACCTCCAGCTTGCTGACCAGCCATTTCGGACATGCCGATGCCTGGGAGAAAGTGAATGCCTATTTTGCCAGGTTTGCGGGGCGCAACCTGACGGTACTGGATGAGCTGTACAAGTCGGAAGCAGCCACCAATCAGCATAATCAGGCCATAGCTATGTTGCTTAAATCGTATGGATACATGTATGATGACCCTATTTATGCCTGTGACTTTTATACCAAACAATGTTCTTATGGGGTGAATACCCGGGACCTGGGAATTATGGCGGGCACGCTGGCCAATGGCGGCGTAAATCCTATTACCAAAGAGCGGCTGATCAGGGAAAAATATGTGCCGAAGGTATTGGCGATTATGGGTACCACGGGTTTGTATGAAACTACCGGTGACTGGATGTTTAAGGTGGGATTGCCCAGTAAAAGCGGTGTTGGCGGGGGAATTATATCTGTAGTGCCCGGCAGGTTTGCGATTGCTGTTTTTTCGCCGCCACTGGATAAAGCGGGTAACAGCGTACGTGCCCAGGAAGCCATCAAATATATTTCTGACAAACTGGAGGCGAATGTGTATCTAGGAAAATAACGATAATGTCTGTATGGCAAGCTTGGTGAACAGTACCGGAGATGCTGGTGGCTGTTCACCAATTATTTTTCATGGTTAATTCGTAAATTCATAAAACAAGTTATCACTTTAACATGTTTTAGAGCTATGGACGTCAAGGATTATTACAAGGTATTGGGAGTAGAAAAAACGGCAACAGCTGAGCAGATTAAGAAAGCCTACCGTAAACTGGCGGTCAAGTATCACCCGGATAAGAATCCTGATAATAAAGCCGCAGAAGATAAATTTAAAGAGATCAATGAAGCCTACGAGGTGCTGAGTGACGCAGAGAAGCGTAAGAAGTATGATCAGTTCGGCGAAAACTACAAGTACTACGAGCAGCATGGAGGCCGGCCGGAAGATTACGACTGGTCGCAGTATGGCGGCGGTGGACAGGGTCGTGGCCGTTCCTACGGTAGTGGCAATATGGATGATATGTTTGGCGGTGGCG
>NZ_DATCVJ010000188.1:0-1834 GCF_036566945.1 Chitinophaga sp.
GCCAGCAGCAGTGACAATTTTTTGAGCATGCCGCTGGAGTAGCTGTTGACCGGGTTATTAACAAAGATATCCACACCCAGTCTTTCACTGATTTCCCGGATACCTTCCCTATCCCCTCCTTTTGTATTCAGGTACAGGTCCAGTAAGTCGCGTCCCGTAAGGAAAGACGGGTATAGTGGCTCTGCTTCTGCGTAGTTGATCAGGCGGCGGAACTGTACGGGATGTTCCCGGCTGCTCACATTACCCTGAAGTACTATTTCTCCTTTAAAAGGGATCAAACCCGCCATCACCTTCATGCAGGTGGTTTTACCCGCCCCATTTTCGCCCTGCAGCCAATAGATGCCGGCAGGCAGTTCCAGTCGGGCAATATCCAGGATGGGCACATCCTGGTAGTTCTTTTTAACGGCATGAAGGGCAATAACCGGTTCGGACATACGTAATAGCTTAAAAATGTAAATATGAAAAATTAACGCATATATATACACGCTGCGGTGTCTTTTTAACAAATATTTTTTCCGGAGCATTTTTGCGTTGACCGTCATGCGGTTAGCTGTAACAGCAAAAAATTCATCATATATGCCAGTGGTGGACAAGGTACATTTCACATGCTAATGATATTATATATAGATAGGCCTTAAGTCCCGTGAAACATGCTATGCCACTACACCACGAGAATGTTTATTATCTTTTTCCACACCTGTTGAAAACTTAAAAGTGACGCCCATAACTGGATGCTTACATTTGTAATCCTGAGCGTATGGATTTTAGGATGCAGGAATGTTGAAATATGATTTGTGTGAGGAGAAGAGTGTAGATTTCAGTATGCTGACCCCAAACAGAAAAACCGAAAACCTTCGACAGTACCCATAAAATAATTAAAGATGAGTAACGAGAATGAAATTCTTTTAAAAGAGAACAAGGATCGTTTTGTGTTATTGCCGATCAAATACCCTAAAATTTGGGAGCAATACAAAAAGCACGAAGCAAGTTTCTGGACAGCGGAAGAAATAGATTTAAGCAGTGATCTTAAGGACTGGGCAGCGCTGAATGATGGCGAACGTCATTTTATATCTCATGTACTGGCATTTTTTGCAGCCAGCGATGGTATCGTAAATGAGAACCTGGCGGTAAACTTTATGAGTGAAGTACAGATTCCGGAAGCCCGTTGTTTTTACGGTTTCCAGATCATGATGGAAAACATCCACTCTGAAACATATGCATTGCTGATTGACACTTATGTGAAAGATCCGGCAGAGAAAGATCGTTTGTTCCACGCTATTGATACCGTACCTGCTGTGAAAAAGAAAGCAGAATGGGCATTGCGCTGGATTGAGAACGGCAATTTTGCAGAGCGCCTGGTGGCCTTTGCAGCAGTAGAAGGTATTTTCTTCAGTGGTAGCTTCTGCTCAATTTTCTGGTTAAAGAAAAGAGGCTTAATGCCAGGTCTGACTTTCTCTAACGAGCTGATCAGCAGGGATGAAGGACTGCATTGCGAATTTGCCTGCCTGCTTTACAGCATGCTGGAAAATAAGCTGAGTGAAGAAGCAGTACATGGTATTATCCGTGATGCCGTAGCTTATGAAAAAGAATTTATCACAGAAGCCCTGCCGGTTGGTTTAATCGGTATGAACGCTGACCTGATGTCACAGTATATTGAATTTGTGGCTGACAGATGGATTGGTGAACTGGGTTACAGCAAGATATTCAACGCGTCTAACCCATTTGACTTCATGGAAATGATTTCTTTACAGGGTAAGACCAACTTCTTTGAAAAACGTGTGGGAGATTACCAGAAATCCGGCGTAATGGGTGGTACAAAAGAATCACAGACATT
>NZ_DATCVJ010000189.1:0-7066 GCF_036566945.1 Chitinophaga sp.
ATTCGCTTCAATAGCTTTTTGCTTTATGCTTTCAGCTTTCCGCTTATTTAACTTCTTTCGTTTTTATATAGAAGTTTTTATCTACCTCAAAATTTTTATGATCACTCAGCGAAATATTGGAACTGCGCCATAAGGTGCCAGGATAAATCAGCTTATAACCATTATCACTCAGTTTCACTCTCACGGGCATATTAAAGTCCTTTACATCAGATACCCAGCGGTATTGCAGCTGCTGTCCGGCAAAGCGATATTCCAGTGTAGGAATCGTAGTATGACGCAGGTACTGATCAAATACCTTATTCAGATTCATGCCTACCACCTGGCTCATATATTCCTCTATCTGTTGCGTAGTAACGGTTTGATGGTAGAACGCTTTATTCATACCTCTCAGCATTTGACGAAACGCTTCATCGTTTTCCATGATCTGACGGATGTTATGGATCATGTTGGCGCCCTTGTAATACATGTCACCACTGCCTTCTGCATTAACGCCATAAGGCGCTATGATAGGCACATCATTTTTAACGTTTTTACGGATGCCCTGTACATACTCCTGTGCAGCTTTAAGCCCATAGGCACATTCGGTAAACAGCGTTTCTGAATAGTTGGTGAAGGACTCGTGAATCCACATATCTGCGAGGTCTTTGCTGGTAATACTATTACCAAACCATTCGTGACCGCTTTCATGGATAATGAGGAAATCCCATTTCAGTCCCCAGCCGGTACCGGAAAGGTCAGTGCCTTTATAGCCCATTTTGAAATTGTTGCCGTAGGCCACGGCACTCTGGTGTTCCATGCCCAGAAAAGGAGTTTCCACCAGCTTGTAGCTATCTTTATAAAAAGGATATTTCCCAAACCAGTACTCAAAACATTTCAGCATAGGCTTCACTACTTTGAAATGTTCCCGGGCTTTTTCTTCATTGTAATCCAGTACCCAGTAGCCCAGTTCCAGCTTGCCGCCTTCGCCGGAGTAGCTGTCTTTTATCTCTATATAATTACCAATATTCAGTGCTACATCATAGTTGTTGATCGGGTTGCTCACATACCATATATAGGTGTGGGTGCCATCGGGATTGTCGATGGTTTTCTTCAGGCGTCCGTTGGAAACATCCACCAGTTCGGCGGGCACGGTAACGTTGATCGTCATGTTTTCCGGCTCATCGCTTTGGGTATCTTTATTAGGCCACCATACGCTGGCGCCCAAACCCTGTACTGCCGTGGCTATCCAGGGACGGCCTTTTTCATCTTTGACCCATACAATGCCGCCGTCCCAGGGCGCATTCTTTGCCCGGTGTGGTTTACCGCTGTAGAAAATGGTGATCTGTTTCTTTTTATCTTTTGCCTGCGGCGATTTTATTTTGATAAACCAGGCATTACTGTCACGGGTAAACGATAAGGATTTTTTATCCTGTATCACACTGTCTATTACCATGGGATACTGCAGGTCTATCTGCATCAGCGAATCTGGTTTCAGTACCTTATAAGTAATGGTATTAAAGCCCTGGAAGGTGCTGTCATCGGTGTTTACCTGTACATGCAGATCATAACTGGTTACATCCCACCAGGCGCGTGGAGGCGTAATACTACCTCTCAGCGTGTCTGCTCTGCTGAATTGTTGTTGTGCCGCAGTGGTAAGGGTTGCCATCAGGGCGATACAAAGCATTGGTATGCCGCGCATATTTATTCGTATATTTTAGACTGAAAGATATTAATTTACTGCCAAATGAAAAGTTGTTATTGTCAGGCGGTTATCATCAGATGTTGGATTGTGGGGCTTTGCAGCCTCTTGTTATGGTCGTGCGGTAGCCCGGAGAAACAGCGCTTGTCTGTATTCCGGTACAACAGCACCAATACGATTGCCTCCCTGGACCCGGCTTTTGCCAAAAGTCAGGAGGTCATATGGGCGGTAAAGCAGCTCTATAATACCCTCGTGGAACCAGACAGTAACCTGGTGATCCGGCCTTCGCTGGCGAAGCAGTGGCGCGTATCTGCCGACCACCGTACCTATACTTTTGACCTGAGAACGGATGTTTATTTTCACGACAGTGATATCTTCCCCGGCGGCAAAGGCCGGCGGATGACGGCTGCCGATGTGGTATACAGCCTGCGTCGTATTATGGACCCGGTAACCGCTTCTCCCGGCGCCTGGATCTTTAACGGTAAACTCAGTCCCGACAGTGGTTTCCGGGCGCTCAACGACTCTACTTTTGAATTAACGTTATATCGCCCTTTTCATCCGGTACTGGGTATCCTGAGTATGCAATACTGCTCCATTGTACCGCATGAAGCGATTGAAAAATATGGAAAGGACTTCCGCAACCATCCCTGTGGCACGGGGCCATTCCGCTTCTTCCTCTGGGACGAAGGACAGGCGCTGGTGCTGCACCGCAACCCTGGCTATTTCGAAAAAGACAGCACCGGGCATCGTCTGCCTTATCTCGAAGCGGTGCAGGTGAGTTTCCTCGACAGCAAGGCTTCTGAGTTCCTGTTGTTCCGGCAGGGACAACTGGATTTCATGAATGATATCGACGCCTCTTTTAAAGATGAAGTGCTGACCAAACAAGGCAAGCTGCGGAAAGAGTGGGAGGGGAAGATGGTATTGAACAAGCATCCTTATCTGAATACAGAATACCTCGGCTTTCTGACAGACCCCAATAATGCGCTGGTCAAAGGATCGCCCACCCGCTTACAAAAAATACGACAGGCCATTAACTACGGTATCGACCGTACGAAAATGATGACCTATCTGCGTAATGGCATCGGTACTGCTGCCATGGCGGGTTTTGTGCCAGCGGGGTTACCCTCTTTCGATAGTGCCAGAGTAAAAGGCTATAGCTATAATCCGGCTATGAGCCGGCAGCTGTTACGGGAAGCCGGTTATCCCGATGGACAAGGGCTGCCGGTCATCAAACTATTGTCTATTCCCATTTATGCCGACCTCGCCAACTACGTAGCCAACCAGTTGCAGGAAACCGGTATTCGTATCCAGGTAGAAGTAATCCAGAAAAGCCTGTTGCTGGAGCAAACCTCCAAATCGCAGGCGTTGTTTTTCCGGGGCAGCTGGATCGCCGATTATCCTGATGCAGAAAGCTATCTGGCCATGTTTTACAGTAAAAATCCGGCTCCGCCTAATTATACCCGTTATCAGAATCCGGCTTTCGACGAACTTTACGAAAAGTCGCTCGAGGAAAACAACGACAGCATCCGTTACGCACAGTATCAGGCCATGGATAACATGATTATTTCGGATGCGGCCGTGGTGCCGCTGTTCTACGACGAAGTGGTGAGGCTGGTACAGCCAAACGTATCGGGATTTTCCGGTAACGGTATGAATCTGTTGGAGTTACGTTGGGTGAAGAAAAATTAAAATTTAAAATTATTTTAACATTTTGGTGACGGTACCGCCTTCCAGACTGTCATTTTTCCCGGCTATTTATCTTACCTTTGCGCCTTATTTGTCACTTTACATTTTATAAAAATGACGGCGATCCTGATATTCTTTTGTGTGCACTGGTTCTTTTCCTTGTTCTTCCACACATTCTATTTACACAGGTATGCATCTCACCAGATGTATACTACCAGCAAGTTCTGGGAGCGTTTCTTTTATTTTAGTACCTGGTTTTTCCAGGGTTCATCATACCTGATTCCAAGAGCTTATGGCGTTATGCACCGCATGCACCATGAGTTTAGCGATACCGAACACGATCCGCATTCTCCACACTTCTTCAAAGATGTTTGGGGCATGATGGTACAAACCCGCAAACTCTACAATGGTTTTGCTACCCGTACCAGCACCGTAGATCCTAAATTCACCGCAGAACCATTACCAGAATGGGAAGCCATGGATAAATTCGGCGACAGCAACATTACCCGTTTCACCTGGATGGCGATCTATGTAGCTTTCTACGTAGTATTTGTACCAGCTGGCATGTGGTATCTTTATTTACTGTTACCTATCCATTTCCTGATGGGACCTGTACAGGGTGCTATAGTGAACTGGTGCGGACATAAATATGGTTACCAGAATTTCGACAACAGTGACCACTCCAGAAATACTTCTCCATGGGGTATTATCCTGATGGGAGAACTGTTCCAGAACAACCACCACAAATTTAAAGACAGTCCTAACTTCGCTAAGAAGTGGTATGAACTGGATCCCAGCTACCAGGTAATGAAGATGTTGAACTTTATCGGCATCATCAAGCTGAAACCAGCCATGATAACGCCTGCTCAGCTGAAGAAAGCGAAAGCTGCGTAAGAGTACACCGTACAATCAATCTGTTACAATAATAGAAAGTGCCTTGCCGTAATGGTGAGGCGCTTTTTATTTAAGCAGAAGGCATAAAGCATAAAGCAAAAAGCTATTGTTGCGTATATCACTCGCAACAATAGCTTTTTGCTTTACGCTTTCTGCTATTTATTTCAGGGTAGCCAGTAACTTTTTGTTCAGCGTTACATAGTCATCGTTCTTAGCTGCAGTAGCCAGTTCGATAGATTTCTGTGCTGCTTCTTTTGCTACAGCTACGTTCTTCGCTTTTGCATTGATGCGGGCTTTCTGGTACCATACCCAAAATGCGTCAGGGCTTTGGGTAGTAGCTTCATTGATCCACTCTACTGCTTTGGTGAGGTCTTTACCACTTTCATAGTAATATACCGCTGCCTGGAAGTAAGGTTTTTTCTCGGCCGACTGCATCGCGTCGTTGATCTGTGCGGTGATTTTATCGTCGATGTCGGCGCCAATTACTACAGGTACTTTTGTTTTATCCCAGCTGAGGGTCAGTACTACAGAGTTGGAGCGTACGTTTTCAAAACCGATGGTAAAGCTTTCCTGTGCGAAAGGACTGGCTACTGGTTTTACCTGTACACGTGCGATATCGTTTTCTTGTTTGTAGGCAGCAGGGCTGGTAACATCCAGGCTGCTGGTCAGGATTACTGTCCAGGATTGTGCGCCGGGAATGGTGAGTAAGCCGTATTTACCTGCTTTAACAGGTACGCCGCCAAATTTTACATCTTCTCCGAAAGTGATGGTGGTAGCGCTGTTAGCACCGGTTCTCCATACTTTACCATAAGGCACCAGGTCGCCCATGATCACACGGCCGTTTTTCAGCGGACGGGAATAACTCAGCTCTATATTGGATAAAGCGAAGTCCTGTTTGATGGTTTGGGTAGGGCTTGGCGCAGGCATTTTAATGCCCTGTGCGAGGGTAGTGCCGGCATATAACAGGAGCATAGCGCCTGCTGTGGCGGCAAAGGTTCTAATAGTTCTCATGATTAGGTGGGTATTTAAATCTATTCTATTAATCCGTTTCGGAATGCGTACAGTACCAGTCCAACGCTGTTTTTAACGTTGATTTTTTCTAATAATTTTTGACGGATGCCTTCTACAGTACGGGGGCTCAGGAAAATCTGTTCAGAAATCTCCTGGGTGGTGAGTTCATTACAGATCAGCTTCAGTACTTCCTGTTCCCGGTCGTTCAGTTGTATTTCGTTTTTAAGTGTTGGCTTAAATTGTTGTTTATTCTTGTGCAGTACTTTTTTAAGCAGCGCCAGGTTTACATTTTCATTGAAATAAAATCCTTTTTCGAAAGTAGTACAGATGGCTTCATAGATTTCTTCCGGGTCGGCATTTTTGAGCAGATAGGCGTTGGCGCCGTTTTCTACAAGATGGACAATGAAGTTGTCGTCTTCATACATGGTGAGTATAATGATTTTTACATCAGGATACTTTTCTTTCACCTTGATGGTGGCTTCGATACCATCCATGTTAGGCATTTTGAGATCCATGAGGATCACGTCCGGTTGTTGTGTTTCCATTATCTGCAGTAAATGCAGCCCGTCATCGGCTTCAAAGATGAAGCTGATGTTATCATATGGAATCAGCGTGTTTATCACTCCACTGCGAAAGATTTTATGATCGTCCGCAATGGCCACTTTTATGTGTGCCATAGGTGACAGTTAGGAGATTTGCTATTATTTTATTGATAATAAATTACTTAAAGTCATGCCGTTACAAACACAACCGGATGGCAATTTAGTAATAAAACAACATAAGTATCAACTATTCTGTGTGGGCGCCTGATAATTCTCTACACTAATCGTTGCAATAGTCCCTTGTGGTGTTCTGGAAGTGAAGTTAATGTTTCCACCAATGATATTCAGACGGCTCTCTATATTTTTAAGTCCGAGACTACCGGTTTTCTTCCGGGAGTCGGCCATAGAGGAGAGTAATGCTCCGTTTCCATCGTCTTCCACGTTGATCGTCAACAGGGAAGGAGTGGTCTGATAGGTGATTAATACTTCCTGGGCCTGCGCATGTTTCAGAATATTGTTCAATAGTTCCTGTACTACCCGGTATACGTTCAGCGCTTTTTCTCTGTCTACCGATTGCCCGTTGCCAGCGGTTTTGAACGTAATTTTTACCTGTTTGTTTTTATTCATCAGGTTGCAGAAAGAGTCCAGCGCATGTGCCAGACCAAGGTTTTCCAGCGCCTGGGGGTGGAGGCTCTGGGAAATAAACCGCAGCTGTTGTATGATGATATCTGTAAAATCTTTGGTTTCCTTCAGGCGTTCCGTTTCCCCGTTGCCGGTTTTAAGCAGGGGTTGCAATCCACCGAGATTGAGCTTGAGTACGGAGAGTTGGGCGCCTACTTCATCGTGGAGGTCTTCCGCAATGCGTTTACGTTCCTGCTCCTGGCCCTGGAGAACTGCGATGAGGCGTTCCCGTTGGAGCTGGAGGTCTTTGTCACGGATGTTAAGTTTGTATTGGATAACCTGCTTTTGTTGTAGAATTACCAGTCCAACAACCAACGCACCTAAAAGGAGCATGGCAGCAGTTCCTATTATCACTATTTCGATAAAACTCATTACTTTCTTTTGGTTATAGTCTGAAGGCCAATGTAAAATAGAACTAGTTGTAAAATACCTGCTATTAATGTAATAATAAAGGTAATGCTAGAAACTATATTTTGCCGTTCAAGGTAATTATAACTAAGCGAAAATATGAAAGAGCCACACAAGTATAGAAATAGCCCTGAATTGAACCAGAAATTGGGTAAATTATTAATGA
>NZ_DATCVJ010000190.1:0-4857 GCF_036566945.1 Chitinophaga sp.
GAGCGGGCTTCTTCAATTCTGGCTTGTGCGGCGGCCAGTTTGGCACTGGCTACTTCCAGTTCCGAAGGGGCTACTACTTTTTTATCTACCAGCATGGTTACCCGGTCCAGTTCAAGTGCGGCTGCCTTGCTTTCTGCTACCACACTACTGAGTACAGCTTTGGCCTTGGCCAGTTCTGCACGGTATTCTGCATCGCTGATGCCAAAAAGCAATTGTCCTTTTTTTACTTCCTGTCCTTCGTCGATGTATATTTTATCGAGAAATCCGTTTACCCGTGCACGTATTTCCACATTTTGTACGGCTTGTATGTCTGTAACATAAGAGCGGTGCAGGATGGTATCTTTTGTTCCCAGTACGGTGACTGGCAATATTTTTAAATCAGCATTGTTGGTACTTTCTCCTTTGGTGGCACAACCAGCCATGAAAAGGGCGATCAGCGATGTAAAGATCCCTGTATATTGACGCATAGCAATAAGATATTGATCCCGGTTTCTCCGGAATAAGTGAATACAACACAGTAAGATGCTGATCCGCTATGGTAGCGGAAATGGCAGGCATCTCCCTAAAAAAAATTACAAACGAAAAGTATGCTGTACTCAGAAGGGGGTAAACCGGAAGAGGAAAGAATAGTACGCCGGCCGAAAGGATTTCTGTCGTTCGTATTCTCCGGTTTTATTAACAGGAATATAAATACTGTGTGCAGTACTATCTGCATCGAGGTATACAATACGGGTAGCGGTACTTACCTGCGGAGCAGTTGCAGAAAGGTACCAGCGTGTTTTGCGGCGATGTTTGGTGATATGCCATACATCCGTTCCTTCATCATCGGCTTCGAGGTGTACCGGAATTTTGTGAAGGAGATTTTGCAGTTTATCCTGCTGTGCCTGCAGTATACTAATATCGTGCAGCGAAAAATGACGATGCGCTGCAAACACGGGCAGGGCGCCGGTTACCAGCTGTAAGCACAGCAGGAAACAGACGGTTGTCCAACGTTTTAATATGTGTATACGTTCGTGCATTAAACCGCAAATTAATTGTTTTAGATTTATTTGCGCGTTAGTTTATTGTAAAGGAAATATTTTTGGATGACCGGTAAAAAATAAAAGACTGTCTCTTTTAAGGAGACAGTCTTTTCCACTCAGCACAGGATTGAATTGTTAACTATTTGATTGCCTGCATGGCAGATTTAGCAGCAGCGATGGTTTTGTCCAGGTCTTCGGTAGTGAGTGCATTACTCATAAACCAGCTTTCGAAGGCGGAAGGTGGCAGGTATACACCACGTTCCAGCATGGCATGGAAAAACCTTTTGAATAATTCATTGTTGGCAGCAGATGCGGCGGAGAAATCCACGATAGGATATTCGGTGAAATGTGCGCTCAGCATGGATCCCATTTGGTTAATGCTGTGTACAACGCCTGCTGCGCCAAATGCTTCTTTTAATCCGTTTACGAGGTAGTTGGCTTTTTCTTCCAGTTGCTGGTAAATAACGGGATTATCGTTCAGTGTTTGAAGCAGGGTATATCCGGCAATCATGGCGATAGGGTTACCGCTCAAGGTGCCTGCCTGGTATACTTTTCCGGCGGGTGCCAGGTACTCCATAATTTCTTTCGGACCAGCTACTGCACCTACCGGCATACCGGCTCCAATGATTTTTCCGAAGGTCACCAGGTCAGCTTTAATGCCCAGCAATTCCTGTGCACCACCACGTGCCAGCCTGAAGCCCGTCATTACTTCATCAAAGATGAGGAGAATATTATTTTCATCGCAGATTTTGCGCAAACCTTCCAGGAACCCCGGTTGTGGCAGGATACAGCCCATGTTACCCGCTACCGGTTCTATAATGATGGCGCAAATATCGGCGCCATGTGTTGCTACCAGTTGTTCTACGGCTGGTAAATTATTATAGGGAGCGGTGAGTGTATCTTCTGCTACGGTAGCGGTTACACCGGGAACGGATTGTATCCCCAGGGTAGCTACGCCACTGCCGGCGCTTACCAGGAACGCATCTGCGTGACCATGGTAACAGCCATCAAATTTGATAAACTTGTTACGGCCGGTATAACCTCTGGCCAGTCGGAGCGCTGTCATACAGGCTTCGGTGCCGGAGTTCACCATGCGTACCATGTCAATGTTAGGCACCATGGAAACGATCAGTTCTGCGATCTTTATTTCCAGTTCAGTGGGTGCACCAAAAGAGGTAGAGTAGGTAGCATATTCCTGTATGGCTTTGATCACTGGTTCATAAGCATGACCGAGGATCATAGGGCCCCAGGAATTGATGTAATCAATATACTGATTGCCATCTACATCGTACATGTAGGCGCCCTTTGCGCGTTCCATAAATATGGGTGTGCCGCCTACACTTTTAAATGCCCGTACGGGAGAGTTAACACCGCCGGGAATTACCTGCTTTGCTTTCCCGAATAACATTTCACTTTTGCTGTACATCTGTTGGTGGTTTATTATTTTGTGCAATATAGGAAATTATGCATTCAGCAGTTTGGCGGCGTCTTTTGCAAAGTAAGTAGCAATCAGATCCGCACCCGCACGTTTCATGCTGGTCATGCTTTCCAGGATCGCTTTGTTTTCATCGAGCCATCCTCTTTCTGCTGCTGCTTTAATCATTGCATATTCACCACTCACGTGATATGCACTAACGGGAACGGTTGTACGATCTTTAATGATGCGCATAATATCCAGGTACGCCATGGCAGGTTTTACCATTACGATGTCAGCTCCTTCTTCAATATCCATCAGTGTTTCCTTGATGGCTTCGCGCGAATTGGCGTAGTCCATCTGGTATGTTTTTTTATCGCCGAAGCCGGGAGCGGAGTCCAGTGCATCACGGAAGGGGCCATAAAAGCAGGAAGCATATTTGGCACTGTAAGCCATGATACCTGTTTTATCGAAGCCATTTTCTTCCAGGATATTGCGGATAGCCAGGATGCGGCCGTCCATCATATCGCTGGGCGCTACAAAGTCAGCGCCTGCCTGTGCATGGCTCAAACTCATACGTGCCAGCACTTCCACGGTAGGATCGTTCACAATCTCTGTACCATCTACAATACCATCATGACCATAGGAAGAGTAAGGATCCAGTGCCACATCTGTCATCACCACCATATCCGGGAGTGCATTTTTGATGCCACGGATCGCGCGCTGCATTAATCCGTTTGGATTAACGGCTTCTGTTCCTTTGTTATCTTTTACACTATCCAGTGCTTTTACAAACAACAATACACTTTTAATCCCCAGGCTCCAGAGTTCTTTGGCTTCCTTAATAGTAAGGTCCAGTGAATACCTGAAATAACCTGGCATAGAGCTGATCTCTTCCTTCACATTTTCTCCTTCGGTAACAAATAACGGCGCGATGAAATCGCTGGGCCTTACAATTGTTTCCGCTACCATTGCACGAATGGCGGGAGATACTCTTAAGATTCTGTTTCTTCTGATCATCTTTATAAAAATTTTATTGTTTTTATATAGTGGGTGTTGTCCAGTCACGTGGTTTTAAAAACTCCTGTAGCTGTGCTTCCGGGCTGCCGGGTATGGTATGAAAGTCGTATTCCCAGCGGGCTACCGGTGGAAGACTCATTAAAATAGATTCCGTACGGCCATTGGTTTTTAAGCCAAACAGTGTTCCTCTGTCGTGAATAAGATTGAACTCTACATAACGGCCACGTCTATACGCCTGCCAGCTTCTGTGTGCTTCTGTATACGGCAGGTTTTTAGTTTTCTCCACAATTGGCAGGTAGGCTTCAATGAAAGCATTACCATTGGCTTTGGAGAAGGCCAGCCGTTCTTCAGCGGAGGTGTTGGCATCCGGGCGCAGGTAATCGAAAAATATACCACCTATACCACGGGCTTCGTTGTCGCGATGTTTATTGATGAAATACTCATCGCAGTGTTTTTTATATTTTGGATAGAGGTCTGTGCCGAAAGGGTCGCAGGCATTTTTGAACGTTTGGTGAAAATGAATACCATCGGCTTCGTCGAGGTAGTAGGGCGTTAAATCGGCGCCACCACCAAACCAGCTATCCTTCAATGTTCCATCCTGTTCATATAATTCAAAATAACGGAAATTGGCATGTACGGTAGGTACAAAAGGATTCAGCGGATGAATCACCAGGGAGATGCCGCAGGCCATAAACTGGCTGTTGGTAACACCAAACTGCTGCGCCATGGCTTCCGGTAATTCGCCGTGTACGATGGAGGTGCTCACGCCGCCTTTTTCGAATACGTTGCCGTTGGCAATCACACGTGATTTACCACCACCGCCGCCGGGACGCTCCCATTGGTCTTCGCGGAAGGTAGCTTTACCATCTGCTTTTTCCAGTGCGGTGCAGATCTCGTCCTGTAAGCCGTGAATGAATGATATGAATGCAGATTTTATCATTTTTAGCTGTTAGCTTTTAGCAGTTAGCTTTTAGTTTATTTTGTTATTTAGCCTTTAGTAGTTGGCATTTAGCAGTTATGAGTCATTAACAGCTAATAGCTAACAGCTAAAAGCTGGATCATTATCCGTGTGCTTTAACTGTTTCTACAAATGCTCTGGCATGATCTACCGGTACATTCGGTAAGATACCGTGTCCGAGGTTGGCAATGTAACGTTGTCTGCCAAATCCTTTCAGCATTTCTTTCACGGACTTTTCAATTTCCGGAATCGGTGCCAGTAATTTAGCCGGATCAAAGTTGCCTTGCAGGGTGATATTGCTGCCGGCAAACTGACGTGCCAGTTCGGGTTTAATGCACCAGTCGATGCCCAGGCCATGAGCGCCGGTAGCAGCCATATCTTCCAGGGCAAACCAGGCGCCTTTTGCAAATACGATGGTCGGACAAATATCCTTCATCGCTGTT
>NZ_DATCVJ010000191.1:0-4215 GCF_036566945.1 Chitinophaga sp.
ATACAGGCATCTGTGCACACCTTCATGGCGCAAAGCTCCTGGTGAACGGTAAACTGCTTAAATTTGAAAAATGTATTCGCCATCTTTATTTTGAGTCAATCACAACAGCCAGGTTAGGCATCCGCAGATTACGATGCACCGATACCGGATTCGCCTCACGGATCTCGCATGTTTCTACTTTCCCATTGCCTTTTACCGCAACATCGAGCGACTGTACATATAACACCTGTGGCACATTACGGTTAATGGCTACTACAGACTGTTTCGCAAAACGGCTGTATGATTTTACCACCAACTGGTTCTTCCCCGCTTTCAGCGATAACAGCACTACTTCGCTGGCTACGCCCCCTCTTTCAGGATTATTATGCAACACCTGTTCTTCCCCGTTTAAATATACAGCAATACCATCTCCACTCGTGAAACCTACCAGGTAACTACCCGCTTTGTCTGCCGTAATTTCCTGTAAAATATATTGTGCCACACTTCTGTCGGCATCCCATTTTATCAAGGCATCGTTCTGCCAGTCGCTGTGCAACGTCCATGCTTTACTATCATTATTCGGCCATGGCTTTGCAGGATCTATATCCTTCACCGATCCATGAGTACCATCAATACCCGACCAGAAAGGACCAGCACTATACATAGGCCCCCACTGCAAACCAGCCGGATGGTTATTCAACGGTGTAGTAGTTCCACCGGTCAGCAACACGTCTTTGGTATTACCATTCAGCGTAAAATGAATACGACGGCCTTTTTCCGCATCACTATATATCAACTGCAGTTTGGCGGGTTTGGAAGCGGTAAACGCCCATGAATCACCCACCTGGCTACGATAGTAACTTTCATAATCCACCCCGGAGAAACTGAATAACGGCGTGGCATTATCTCTTGTTAAACGCGTAGCCTCTTTCAACAAATGCTGCGGCGTAATGTTCACCCCATCTTTACAGGTCAGCGATAATACGGCAATGTCTTTATCTGCTATGGTAAAACCGGCAGGCAGCTGGATTTGCGTATTGCCGCCTTTCACCGTGATCTTCACCGGCACTTTTTTACCGCTGCTCAGCAACGTCACTTCACTGACCTTACTGTTCAAACCAGGTAAAACAATCGTTCCATTTTCAGGCATCTGCAACAAATGCAGGTATAATTTGCCTGGTTTGGTAGTCACTTCTCCCCACGCAAAAGTGGTATCAAATGGATTGGCGGATGCGCTGTAAATGGCTTCGCCATTGAGTTTCAGCCAGGCGCCATTTAACAGTAATACGTCTCTTTCAAAATCTACCACCGATCCATCTCCACGCGGACCAATGTTTAACAGGTAGTTTCCGCCCCGGCTCACTACTTTAATCAGCCCTTCCAGCTTCTCATGCGCTTTATCTTCCGCTTTGCCATGTTGCTGCCAGCTACGATAACCCCATGTTTCATCATATACGGAAGCCGGCGTTTGCCAGGCAGACGCAATTTTATAATCCGGATATTGATTGTCTCCCATCACACAAAAATCTCCGGCATCGTTGCCCAAACGCCCACTCACCATACAACCCGGCTGTAGCCGATGTACTATTTCCGCCAGATCCCGGCTCTGCTGCGCCGTCAGAGAACCCATATCAAACCAGATCTCAGACACCGGACCATAATTGGTCATCAGCTCTGTTACCTGCTTCTTATTATATTCATGATGCTCCGGTGTAATAGGATCACTGTTACTGCTGGAAATAGGATATGCCTGCGGGAAATGCCAGTCGATCAAAGAAAAATACATCCCGAACTTCAAACCATTTCGCTGACACGCATCCGATAATTCTTTCAGTACATCCCGTTTGAAAGGCGTAGCATCTACTACATTATAATCTGTATAGGCAGAATGAAACATGCAAAAACCATCATGATGCTTCGAAGTCATGACCACCGATTTCATGCCCGCCGCTTTTGCCAGTAAAACAATCGAGTCCGCATTCCAATGCTCCGGATGGAACCGTTTGGCCACATCTCCATAAGTATCACTGTAAATACCCGCGTGCGCCTGTATTTGCTCACTATAGCCCCGGGTTACCGGTTTACCATCCCAAACGCCGCCCAGCGTAGAATAAATAGCGCCCCAGTGAATAAACATGGAGTACTTCTGGTTCTTCCATTCGGTATGTGCGGTCAGCTCCTGTGCCGACACCAGTTGAAAGGTCATGATCAGACCCAATAAAGCAATCAGAATTTTCTTCATAGATAATGTGCTGTTATATGCCGGAGATAAAGCTAAATCGATTCAGTCAAGGAAAGGCATAGGATTTTATCCAAAGCTGGTTGAAAATAGCTTTTTAGCTGTTAGCTTTTAGCTTTTAGATTAACTGCTATTAGTCTAACTGCTATTCGCTTTTAATCTAAAAGCTAACAGCTAAAAGCTAACAGCTAAAAGCTAAAAGCTAAAAGCTAACAGCTAAAAAGCTGCTCTTGCAGTTGGCACTACATCCAGTGCTGCAAAATCGCCCGCCAGAAATTTGTAATAAGCTGTAATCGCAATCATACCTGCATTATCGGTACAGTATTCGAATTTTGGAATGAAAGTGCGCCAATGATGTTTTTGACCATATACTTCCAACGCCTTGCGCAAACCGCTGTTGGCACTCACACCACCGGCAATGGCAATATCACGTATCCCCGTTTCTTCAGCGGCCTTCACCACCTTATTTAACAGGATACTCACAATACGCTGCTGTATGGAAGCACAGATGTCCGGTAAATTCTGCTGAATAAAATCAGGATTTTTCTGCTGATTTTCCTGCAGAAAATAAAGAATACCGGTTTTCAATCCGCTAAAACTGAAGTTCAGGTCTGGTATCCGGGGTTCGGTAAATTTAAAACGATCAGGATTACCCGTTTGGGCATATTTATCTACCAATGGACCACCGGGGTAAGGCAGTCCCAGTATTTTGGCACTTTTATCAAAGGCTTCTCCAGCTGCATCATCCAGCGTTTCACCGATCACCCGCATGCGCAGCGGGCTTTCACATAAAACAATCTGCGTATGACCACCGGAAACCGTTAAACACAAAAATGGAAAATCAGGTTTGGGATCATCTATAAAATTAGCCAGTACATGCGCCTGCATATGATGCACCCCTATCAGCGGAATATCCAGCGCCATGGCCATAGATTTGGCAAAACAACTCCCCACCAGCAGAGAACCTATTAACCCCGGTGATTGCGTAAACGCAATCGCACTCAGCTCTTCCCGCTTTACGCCCGCTGTTTGCAAGGCTATATCCACTACCGGCACTATGTTCTCCTGGTGAGCCCTGGAAGCCAGTTCCGGCACTACGCCGCCATACTGTTCGTGTACTTTCTGATTGGCAATATGATTGGATAACACCTTTCCATCTACCAGTACCGCCGCCCCTGTATCGTCACAGGATGATTCTATCGCTAATATTTTAACAGACATAAGCTGCAAAATTAATAAAAAAAAGGCGGGAAAACCCCGCCTGTACCACAGCATCACTGCTGTTCAATATTTATCATCCTAATTACTCCGGATAGCCACCACAGGATCCAGTCTGGCCGCAATAAAAGCCGGAATAAACCCTGCCAATACCCCTACGCCGGCGGAAACAGTCAACCCGGCAATAAAGGCACCGGCGGATATCACCATTTCAAAAGAACTGACCGAATTAATAATTACTGTCATAAGATACACCATCAACAGTCCCAGCATGCCCCCGAATAAACAAAGACATACAGATTCCAGCAGGAACTCCATCAGGATAATATTGCGCCTGGCCCCAATGGCTTTTTTTAACCCGATAATATTTGTCCGTTCTTTTACCGTCACAAACATGATGTTGGCAATCCCAAAACCACCTACCAGCAAGGAAAAGAAGGCAATAAAGCCCCCACCGGCATTAATGGCGCCAAACATAGAATTCAGACTGTCATTGGCAGAACTGATTTCATTCAGCGCAAAATCATCCTCTTCCCTCGGCCTTAACCGGTGCGTAGCCCGCATTACGCCTCTCAGCTCATCTTTCAGCTGGTCTAAACTCACGCCAGGCTTGGCCTTCACCAATATATAAGGATCCGCAAAACGGCGCTCATCTACCACCGTTCGTGCAAATCGATAAGGCAAAATAATCGCATTGTCGTAACTACCGGCCCCGATCATACTCTCCCCTTTCTTCTTCAGCACCCCAATCACCTTCACATCCCGGCCGGCAACCTTCA
>NZ_DATCVJ010000192.1:0-5741 GCF_036566945.1 Chitinophaga sp.
GAAGTAGAAAATAAAATCCTCTTTAACGAAGGCTATATGCCCGGCAAATCCGGCTATGATGAAGCCGTCATCGCCATAGATATGGACCGAGATATTATCTATCTCGGCTTTACGGTCAACAGAAACCTCATGCTCTTCAGCGAAAAAGGAGATACCGATTATCCGGAAAAATTTCTGCAATGGATGCAGAAGTTTGAACGGTAATTGCGCCTTCGGCGCCTGCATCAGGATTATACTGATGAAGATGATTTTCCGGATTTTTGTTTTTATGATTTTGTAAGATTTTAAAAAAAAACGGGGAGATAAAAGCGATTTGCGCTTTTATCTCCCCGGAATATTAAACAACAAAAGGTAGGGAAATCAGAAAAATCATGATTCATCATGCTAATCCTGCTAAAGACAAGCGCCGAAGGCGCGCTCCCCATCCAATTAATTATCAAACTTATTCTTCAACGCCGCCAGCTTCGCCTGGAAATCATTCAATGGCGCTTCTTTCGCCGCTGGCTTATCCTTGCGTACTTCCTTACGTGGCTCTGCTTTGCGTGGTCCCTGCTGCTGTTGCTGCTGGCCACCGCCACCACCTTTTTCATGATCTTTCATCGATAAGGAAATTCGCTTACGCGCTACATCTATTTCCAATACCGTTACCTGTACCTTCTGATTCAGCTTTACCGCCTCATTGGGGTTACTGATAAATTTATTGGAGAGATGGGAAATATGCACCAGTCCATCCTGCTTAACACCTATATCCACGAAGGCGCCAAAGGCCGTAATGTTCGTTACCACACCCGGTAACACCATCCCTGGTTTTACATCCTCCATTTTATGAATGCCTTCGGCATATTCAAATATGGAAATCTCATCACGGGGATCACGACTGGGTTTGGCCAGCTCTTTCAGGATATCTTCCAGCGTAAGTAAACCTACTTCCGGACTTACATAATCCTTTGCATTGATGAGTTTACGCAGTTCTTCCTTGCCAATCAGATCAGGCACAGTGCAATGTTGCTTCGCCGCCATTTCCCTGATCAGATCATAACGCTCCGGATGCACCGCAGAATTGTCCAGCGGATTATCACCATTTTCAATACGAAGGAAGCCCGCACACTGTTCAAACGCTTTATCTCCCAAACGATGCACTTTCTTCAACTGCATACGGTTGCTGAAAGCACCGTTTTCTTTACGGTATTTTACAATGTTCTCCGCCAGGGATGGACCCAAACCGGAAATATAAGCCAGCAAATGCTTGGAGGCCGTATTCAGGTTTACACCTACGTTGTTTACACAGCTTACCACTACACGGTCCAGGCTCTGCTTCAGGGAAGACTGGCTTACATCATGCTGGTATTGTCCCACACCAATCGCCTTCGGATCAATCTTCACCAACTCTGCCAGCGGATCTATCAGGCGGCGGCCAATGGAAATAGCACCACGAACCGTTACATCATGATCGGGGAATTCTTCACGCGCCACTTCTGATGCGGAATAAACGGATGCTCCGCTTTCATTCACCATGAACACATTGATCTTTCTGCCAAAGTCCAGCTTCTTCACAAATTCTTCTGTTTCACGACCCGCTGTACCATTACCTACCGCAATAGCTTCGGTGTCATATTTATCCGCCCACTTCTTCAGTAAAGCTTCTGCATCATCTCTTTTGTAATTCTTTTCCAACGGGTAAATAACATCATTGGCCAGCATATTACCCTGGTTATCCAATGCCACTATTTTACAACCCGTTCTATATCCCGGATCAATGGCAATTACACCCTTAGGGCCGAGTGGTGCTGCCAGCAACAACTGACGCAGGTTTTCCGCAAATACCTCAATGGCTTCTGCATCGGCCTTTTCTTTCGCTACTGCCCTGAACTCATTCTCCAGAGACGGACGCAATAAACGCTTGTAAGCATCTGCCGCAGCCTTCGTTACCTGCTCTGCCGCCTTGCCTTTGCCCGTTACAAATTGCTTTTGTATCAAAGCATTGGCATCTTCCTCTACCGGTGCAATGGAACTGAACAAAATACCTTCATGCTCTGCACGTAATATCGCCAGCACCCGGTGGGATGGCACCTCACGCAGATCTTCCGTAAACTCGAAATAGTCTTTATATTTATCGCCTTCTGCTTCTTTTCCTTCCACTACTTTAGAAGTGAGCTTGCCGGTATTGGTAAATAGTTTACGCAACTTATCACGGCATTCCGCATTCTCATTGATCCACTCCGCAATGATATCCCGCGCACCTTTCAATGCCTCTTCTGATGTAGCTACCTGCTCATTGATAAATGTTTCCGCAGTGGCAGTATCAGTATCCTGCTGCTCAAACAACAGCTTCGCCAATGGCTCGAGTCCTTTCTCAATAGCCACGGTAGCACGTGTTTTACGCTTAGGCTTATAAGGAAGATAAATGTCTTCCAACTCCGCCAGCACCCATGTCTGCTCTATTTTAGCCAGCAACTCAGGGGTCATTTTCTCCTGCTCTGTAATCGTTTTGATAATAAATTCGCGACGATCATCCACTTCCTTGTAACGCTTCTGCAAGTCTTCAATTCGACCTATCTGCACCTCATCCAAACTACCCGTTACCTCCTTCCGGTAACGACTGATAAAGGGTACCGTAGATCCTTCAGATAACAGGGCCATGGTATTTTCTGCCTGCTTGCCGGAAATACCTAACTCCGATGAAATAAGCGCAATGTGTTTCGGATTCATAAATCAATACATTTTTGGGATCTTTTGATTTCAAGATTTTCCGGAAAGATATTATCGCAATTGATCCACTGCCACAACAAAATTCCACTACCTCAAAACCATGAAATCACTACAATTTTATAGCTCGCAAATGTAACTAAAATGGGCTTTTTACCAAGAAAAAGAATTCCCCAATTTTACAGTAGCTTTTAGCCATCAGCTTTTAGCTTTCAGCAAATGTAGCCAGGACCATCCGCCGCATTTGCCAAAAGCTAAAAGCTAATGGCCAAAAGCTAAAAAATGATCCCTATTTTTACAAAATATGGAAAAGACAGCTACATTCGATCGCCTCCTCCAGATCATGGACGATTTAAGGGAAAAATGCCCCTGGGACCGCAAGCAAACCATCCAGACGCTCCGGCAGCTCACCATCGAGGAAACATATGAGCTGGCAGATGCCATTACCGACGAAGACTGGAAGTCCATTAAGGAAGAACTGGGCGATATCCTCCTGCATATTGTGTTTTATGCCAAAATAGGCGCAGAACAACAAAAATTCGATATCAACGATGTCATCAACGGCGTATGTGATAAACTGATCCACCGTCACCCGCATATTTATGGAGATGTGAAAGCGGATACAGAAGAACAGGTAAAACAAAACTGGGAGAAACTCAAGCTGAAAGAAGGTAAAACCTCCGTCCTCAGCGGCGTTCCCCTCTCACTCCCCGCCCTGGTAAAAGCCATGCGCCTCCAGGAAAAAGCCAAACAAACCGGCTTTGAATGGGATAATACCAGCCAGGTATGGGATAAGGTAAAGGAAGAAGTCAATGAACTGGAAGAAGCCGTGAACAGTGGCAATAAAGACGCCATGGAAGATGAATTCGGCGATGTCATGTTCTCCCTCGTCAACTACTCCCGCTTCCTGGATATAGATGCGGAAAATGCACTCGAACGCACCAATAAAAAATTCCAACGCCGCTTTCAGGCCATGGAAGTATTGGCATTGCAACAAGGCCGCACACTCAATGACATGAACTTAACGGAAATGGATACACTCTGGAATCAAGTGAAAACCACAGAGCAATTATAAATTTTTTCATAACCACATCGCATTGATCGATACTAAAGAAATACGACTTTTTTTCCTGCGACATGGCTATCTCCTGATCATCGCGGCCTGGTTGTTTACCTTCGCCTTTTTGTTCAGTAACTACTGGTCCTACTACTCCTCGCCGCAAGGCGTGAAACGTAGCATGGAAAAAAGTATCCAGCAACGCGAAAAGGATTTCCAGAAACTCGCGAAAGATACCGCCCTCTCTACGTCACTTTTTCAGCGCAGCTATACCCAGCATACGCTCGACAAGCTCACCAGCCTTGAATACTATCTCTTTGCATACGATTCCGGTAGCTCCGGCATCTGGCTTACCTTCTGGAACACCAGCCAGGTAAAACCAGAAGAACTGCAAACAACCCTGGAAGACGGCTCCCGCTTCATGAAACTGAAAAACGGGTATTATGAAGTGATCACCCGCAAAGTGAGATCTGCCGCCGGTCACGCACAATACCTGCTGGGCGTAATTCCTGTACGACTGGAATACGCTATCAAAAATAACTACCTCGTTAATCACTTCTATCATAAAGAAGAACTGGGCGAGGAGTACGGCATCTTAACGGACCAACCCCGTTTAATGCAGCCGGAACATACGGTTTTTGCAGTGAATAACGGTAATGGGGATACGCTGTTTTATCTCGACTATAACAGTGGCATGCACGTACATCCACCCAATAACCTGAGCGTATTACTGCGCGTAATGGGCTGCATCTGCGTGCTGATCTTTCTTAATCTCTTTGCCACACTGCTGGCCAAAACAACAAACCCGCTATACGGCTTCCTGTTCCTGTTCCTCATCGTATTCGGGCTCAGGGTACTCAGCTACGTATACCCGTTTCCGTTTAACCTGAAAGAACTCAATATCTTTGATCCCAGGATCTACGCAAAAGATGAAATCTTTTACTCCCTGGGCGACCTGCTGATTAACGTACTACTCACTTTCTGGATGATCCTCTTTTTCCGGGAACACGTAAAAACAATTAATCCGCCGGTACTCAGGAAAAGATGGGCACAAAGCGTCGTGATCATCATCGCCAGCCTTATTCTTTACATCGTGGAGCAATTCCTGGCAGACCTCATTCAATCACTCGTAATAGATTCCAAGATCTCTTTCGATGTCACCAACTCCTTCAGCATTACGGAGTACAGTGTCATCGGTTTTGTGGTCCTGGGCTTTATCTCGTTCAGCTTTTTATTCTTCTCCCAGATCATTAACTACCTGCTCAATGAGCTCACCAATTTTCAATACCGTACCAAATACATCTGGCTCGGGGCAGTAGGAGTGATCTGGTTGCTCTTCCGCGTACACAATCCCGAACTGCCGTTTTCTATTTCTATGGTCGCCTGGCTGCTGGTATATATTGTGCTGCTCGATTTCCTGGCCGATCGCTTCGAAAGCAGTATGGCAACTGTCCCATTTCTTTTCTGGCTCTTCCTGCTCACCATTACTACCTCCGGTGCATTGGTGCATTATAACAACCACAAGGAACTGCTGGCCCGCCAAAAGCTGGCGGAAGACCTGTCCAGACAAAAAGATCCTTACCTGGAAATGTTGCTGAATGATATCGGGAAAAAAATTGAACACGATGAAAGGATTCAATATTTTTTCCAGGATGCCAGCATGAGGGAACAACGCAAAGCCAAATTCGACAGCCTGCTCCTGCAAACCTATTTTCAGGGTTACCTCAGCCGCTTCCGCGTAAACATTTATGCTTACGATGAAAACGGCGTCTCCCTGTTTCCTTCAGATAACGTTAGCCTGTCTACGCTCAACCGGCAAATGTTTTCAGAATCGGCCGCCACACCATCGCTGGTACCCGGCAATGATCTCTATTACTACGAACGTAGCTTCAATGACTACAGCTACATGGCCAAGAAAGAATTTCACAGGGCTAATAACGAAGTGAGCGGATGGCTGGTATATACCCTCGAACCTAAA
>NZ_DATCVJ010000193.1:0-12700 GCF_036566945.1 Chitinophaga sp.
TTTTATTTTCATGCAAAGGCAGGATCCCAATCTTTCCAAACCGGTTCATAACCTTGCGCTTTCAGCATTGCAGCAATAGCCGCCGCACTCCTGTCGTCCGAGATCTCAAACTGTTCCAGCGATTGTGGATCTACGGTATATCCGCCCGGATTGGTTTTGGAAGCCGCACTCATCGCCGTAATACCCAGATGTACAATGTTGTTCCTGAATTTTTCTTCTTCCCTGGTAGAAATGCTCAGTTCAACTTCCTGGTTCAGCAGCCGGTAAGCACAAATGAGTTGCACCAGCTCCCGGTCGTCCATCACCACTTTGGGCGTAAGTCCCCCGGAAAATGGCCGTAGCCGTGGAAAAGAGATGCTGTACTTGGTTTGCCAATACTTTTTTTCCAGGTAGCTAAGATGTAAAGCCGTAAAAAAACTGTCTGTTCGCCAGTCTTCCAGCCCAATCAGCACCCCCAGCCCCATTTTGTGGATGCCCGCACGGCCCAGCCGGTCCGGCGTTTCCAGCCGGTAGTCGAAATTCGACTTACGCCCTTTTGGATGGTGCTTTTTATAATCGTCCTGGTGATACGTTTCCTGGTAAACCAACACGGCATGCAGGCCCTCGGCGGTCAACTCCCGGTAGTCCTCCTCATCCATAGGTTGTACTTCCATGGATATATGTGAGAAATGAGGGCGCAGCAGCTGCAACACTTTTTTAAAATAATGGGTTCCTACCTGTTGATTGGCTTCTCCGGTCACCAGCAGCACATGATCAAATCCCATTTCTTTGATGGCGGCTGTTTCCAGCAATATTTCCGCTGCGCTGAGGGTTTTACGTTTGATCTTGTTGTCCAGGCTAAATCCGCAGTAGGTACAAATGTTCTGGCATTCATTAGAGAGGTACATCGGAATATACAGCTGCATGGTATTACCAAACCGTTGCCGGGTAAGGGCATTGCTCATTGCTGCCATTTGCCCCAGGTAGGGCGCGGCTGCCGGCGAAATAAGGGCGGCAAAATCGTCCAACGACCGTCGTTGGCGGTGCAGTGCCTGCTCTACATCTCCGGATGTTTTAGCATAGATACCGGCCTTTACCTCATTCCACTCATACTGATCAAATATGCTTTTAAACATGATGAAGGATTAATTAGATGATAAAATTGATTTATGCCTCATCCAGAAAGGCAATGAGCGGACTGGAGGCAACTGCCTGATGGCTGCTGCCGGGTAAGCCAGCTTCGTAGGCCATACGGCCCGCTTCCACGCCTGCTTTAAAGGCTGCTGCCATCTGCACCGGGTTGCGGGCAATAGCAATGGCGGTATTCACTAACACCGCGCTGGCACCCATTTCCATGGCCTGCGCCGCATGCGAAGGACTTCTGATACCTGCATCTACAATCACCGGAATATTGCTTTGCGCAATAATGATTTCCAGGAAGTCGAAGGTTTTTAATCCTTTGTTGCTGCCAATAGGGGCGCCCAGCGGCATTACGGCCGCGGTTCCCACTTCTTCCAGGCGTTTGCACAGCACCGGATCGGCATGTACATAGGGCAATACCACAAAGCCCAGCTTCACGAGTTCCGTTGCCGCCAGTAAGGTTTCTATGGGGTCCGGCATAAGATAGCGCGGGTCCGGATGTATTTCCAGTTTTATCCAGTTGGTTTCCAGGGCTTCCCTGGCGAGTTGCGCGGCATACACCGCTTCTTTGGCCGTGCGCACACCGGAGGTGTTGGGCAACAGGTTGATTCGCGGATGCACCAGGTGTTGCAGCATATCATCTGCTTTATTATCCATTTCTACCCGCTTTAGCGCTACTGTTACCAGCTCGCTGCCGGAAGCCAGCAGCGCGCTTTCCATGATAGCAGGAGAAGAAAACTTACCGGTACCGGTAAACAACCGGGAACAAAACTGTTTGCCGGCTATTATTAAAGGCTCCATGTGGGTGTATGGTTTAGCTGTTGATAAATATGATCTACGACCGTTTGTTTATGAATGGCCTGTGTAATTAATCCGCTAACGGCAATGCCGTGTACTCCCGCTGTGATCAGCGCCGGAATGTCTTCCAGCAAAATGCCGCCGATGGCGATAACGGGAATGGATATATTTTTTTGCTGCAGTGCCTGTAAAATTTGTTGGTAACCACTCAGTCCCAGTATGGGACTTAAGTTTTGTTTGGTAGTGGTAAACCGGAAAGGCCCCACGCCTACATAATTGGCGCCATCCGCCACATGTTGCAATATATCTTCCAGGGTGTTGGCGGTGCCACCCACAATCATGTTGCTACCGGTGATGGCTCTGGCTGCGGCCACTGTCATATCCAGTTTGCCTACATGTACGCCTGCGGCGCCTACGGCCACCGCTACTTCCGGATAGTCGTTAATGATCAGGGATGCCTGGTAACGATCGCAGATTTTTTTTACGGCTTCCGCCATGGGCAAAACGGCGGCAGGTGATTCGTTTTTGATGCGTAGCTGAATCCATTTGCAGCCGGCATCGCAGGCGGCGAGGATATTGCTGATGTGATCGGGTTGCGATATATAATGTAATGTGCTGATCATATGTAATGATATCCTGTTAATGATGAATGACTGGCCAGTAGTTTCTCAGTATATGCTTTCCCGTTAGCACAGGCATCATGTAATGATTGGCCATGTGCTAAACCGGCTGTAATAGCGGCAGATAATACACAACCGGAGCCGTGTTTGGGGAAAACTTTCTCCAGACAAGGCTTGAAAGTATGTATGATATCACCGGTGTATAAGGTGTCGTATCCCGGCTTGTTTTTACGATGACCACCTTTCAGCAATACCGCGCACCAGGCAGACAATTGTCTGGCGGCGGCTTCCCCGTCTGTGAGGCCGGATAACATTAGCGCCTCATCGTAGTTGGGAGTAAGCAGGTATATTTCAGATAGCAGTTCTTGCCATGCCTGTTGTTGTATGCTGCCATGGAAAGTATGGCCCGCGGATGCTTTGAGTACCGGGTCCAGGATAATGCGGATACCAGGCGACAGCTGTTTTACCTGCCGCACCAGTTCCAGCAAAGACTGTATATCGGCCATGATACCGATTTTACAATGCTTTAGCTGCGGGTTGCAGAGCAACGGTTTTGCCTGCGCCAGTATATGCGTTACCGGTAGCCATTCCACCGACACAAACTGTTCAGGGGTTTGTACCGTAATAGCGGTGCAAACACCCAGTCCGGATACCCGGTGTTGTTCGAATGTTTTGATATCAGCCAGCAAACCTGCTCCCCCACTGGGATCCAGGCCTGCAAAACTCATGACGTAAGGTCGCTCTTGTTCCATAATTGCTGAATGCGGTAATAGTTTTCAACAGCTTTCGCTGGTGTTTTCCAGATGGCGCCTAATAAAGCGGCGCCGTCATACTGCCATTTTTTTAGGGAGACGATATTAGTATGGTCCACACCACCCAATGCAAGTACCGGCCGGTGATCTTTGTTTGTTAGCATGCCCCCTACCCTGCCATAGTAGCCTGGTTTGGAGATGCTGTCGAAGACGGGACTCAATAATAATGTTGAATAGCGTGCTGGCGTGTACGTTATTTCTGTTGCGCTGTGAATACCGGTGCTGTTGGCGATCGAATTTTCTAAAACAGAAGGAACAGTGGTCGTGTTATTACAGCCATTTTTTTCTGTCGGAAGGATTATATCAGGACTGCTGACTGTATTTTTTTCCACCGAAAAAACAATATCAATTGTTCTCTCGGTGGTATTTCCTTCCGAGCACTCTTCTGTCGCTAATTGCAGGTCCAATGTTTCACTATGGAGATCATTTTGGATGCTTTCTGCCTGCAGCGTTTTACTTTCCCGGTGGCATAACTGCGCCTCGTAAATACTTCTCGCGGCGCTGCTCCAGTGTACGCCTGCAAGCCCGTATTCCGCCGCCAGTGTTGGCTGATCGCGGATGAGAATGCGATTGTAACAGTCCGGATTTATTTTATTCAGCAGTATCCTGTATTGTTCCATATCCCAGTCCGGCTTCCGAAGCAGCACGCGCGAAGTGCCTGCGGATAACAGGGCTGCTATTATCCGCTCTTCTTCGTGTATTCGTTCAGGTGATGTGATAATCCAGATCAATCTTATTTTTTTAATGACTATAATAGCTCGGTTGCTATATCTTTTCGGAAATTGCGTGGCTGTATCGTGGCTCCCGGTCGGATCACTTAAGTTCTCTGCCAATCATTTTTTCCTCCGCCCTTACGCCAACCCATTTAGAAATAAATTTCGCCACCCTGTTCAGCAAAGGCGGCGGCTTTTTCTTTCATGCCTGCATCCATTGCTTCTTCAGCTTCCAGTCCTTGTTGGGCGGCAAACTCCCTTACTTCCTGGGTAATTTTCATGGAGCAGAAATTGGGTCCGCACATAGAGCAGAAATGCGCCACTTTAGCTCCTTCTGCCGGCAATGTTTCATCGTGGTAGGAACGGGCAGTTTCCGGATCCAGGGATAAATTAAACTGGTCTTCCCAGCGGAATTCAAATCGGGCTTTGCTGAGGGCATTGTCGCGGTGCTGGGCGCCGGGATGGCCTTTTGCCAGATCGGCAGCATGTGCCGCTATTTTATAGGTGATTACTCCCTGACGTACATCTTCTTTATCAGGTAATCCAAGGTGTTCTTTAGGCGTTACATAGCAAAGCATAGCACAACCAAACCAGCCTATCATGGCGGCGCCTATGCCGGAGGTAATATGATCATAACCCGGTGCTATGTCGGTGGTTAATGGACCGAGGGTATAGAACGGCGCTTCGTGGCAATGTTCCAGTTGTTTGTCCATGTTGGCTTTGATGAGGTGCATGGGCACATGGCCGGGGCCTTCTATCATTACCTGTACCTGGTGTTTCCAGGCTATTTTGGTGAGTTCACCGAGGGTTTCTAATTCTGCAAACTGCGCGGCATCATTTGCATCAGCGATGCTGCCGGGGCGTAATCCATCTCCCAGAGAAAATGCAACATCATAGGCTTTCATGATTTCGCAGATTTCTTCGAAGTGGGTATACAGGAAGTTTTCTTTATGATGTGCCAGACACCATTTGGCCATAATAGAGCCACCGCGGGATACGATACCGGTGACACGTTTAGCCGTTAGCGGTATATATCTCAATAAAACACCCGCATGAATGGTGAAGTAGTCAACACCTTGTTCGGCCTGTTCTATCAGGGTATCGCGGAAAATTTCCCAGGTAAGGGCTTCTGCTTTTCCGTTCACTTTTTCGAGAGCCTGATAAATGGGCACGGTGCCAATGGGTACGGGCGAATTACGGATAATCCATTCTCTTGTTTCATGAATATTTTTTCCGGTGCTGAGATCCATGATGGTGTCGGCACCCCAACGGCAGGACCATACTGATTTTTCCACTTCCTCTTCAATACTGGAGCTCACCGCAGAGTTGCCGATGTTGGCATTTATTTTCACCAGGAAGTTGCGGCCAATGATCATAGGCTCACTTTCGGGGTGATTGATATTGGAAGGAATGATGGCTCTGCCGGCGGCAATTTCCTGGCGAACAAATTCCGGGGTAATATATTTTACTGGTGTATTGGCGCCAAAGCTATGGCCTTTATGCTGTTGCCAAAGGGCATTATTTTCTTCGTATAATTTATCAGCACATTGGTTTTCACGGATGGCGATATATTCCATTTCAGGTGTAATAATGCCCTGTTGTGCGTAGTATAATTGCGTTACATTTTGTCCTGCTTTTGCGCGCAGTGGTTGATGTGTATGGCTCATCAGCGGCATTTTCCCGCCTTCCTGCATGAGTCCTCTCACAAAGGGGCTGCTGTATTGCGGTAGTTGTTCCACGTCTTTTCTGGCGATGATCCATTCTTCGCGGAGGCGGGGAATGCCGGTACTCACGTCAATGGCTATATTGGGATCAGAGAAAGCGCCGCTGGTATCGTATATCACAACGGGTGCGTTGGGAATGGATTCGCCATTTTTTCCATGCATGCGTGTATCCGTGAGCGTTATTTTGCGCATGGCTACTTTTATAGGATGGATGGTTCCGTCTACATAGATTTTTTCTGATGCAGGAAATGGTGTGCGGCTGAGTGCCACAGGCTGTTGTTGCATGATGTCTGGATTTTTACAGATAGAAATGTTTGTTCCGTAATAAATTACTACGGAAAAGGCTATACGAAATTTGTTTGAACGGGATTAACCGCCTTGTGTTGCCCGGATAATAGTAATACTATCCGCAGCCGATAACGGTTGGTTGTCCCAGTGCGTCCTGGGTATTACCTGGTTATTGACGGCTACCGCAATGCCTTTTTGAGCAGAGAGTTGAATAAACTGTAAGAGTGCAGCAATGGTTGTTCCTGGCTGCACCGCATAAAGTTTATTGTTTACATGCACTTCCATGATTAATTGGAATTTAAGTGAAACAATAAACTTTAAGGATGTGGAAAGATGAGAAAGGTTCAGTTACTTTTTCCTACGGCAGTATGAACTGCTTCAGGTACTGAGGGTATCATCTCAGTTTATCCGGCATAATAGCGGATAAACACCCCTAAAGTGTAGGCATAAAAGTAATGTAAATTTTTAAAAATTACGAATTACGAATTACGAATTACGGATTTGTGGGGAGGACCGGCATTATTATTTATCAGAAACCCGTAATTCGTAATTCGTAATTCGTAATTTTAATTCATGGTAAGATTCAATTTAGTGTGTTTATTGATACTGGCCGTTGCTTGTAATAGGGCTAAGAACCGGGAGGTGGAGAAAGAGGAGTTGCAGGATGATAGTAGCCTGGTAAGTATCGCAGACAGCAGTAATGCCGGCATTACTGACAGCATCGCTGCTGTTGCGGATACGCTGCATGTGGATGCAGCTAAGCTCATAGGTAGGTGGATACAGCCTGTAGCAGGCCTGGACAAGGAAATGCAGGGCTTTCAACTTAGAAAGAACGGAACTGCAAGATCCATTAATATGTATACGCTGGTATACGAAAAATGGAGATTGACGCACGACACCTTGTTATTGTGGAATCATTCCGAAGGTGTAAAAGACACATCCACTATTGTGGACACTACAATTATTAAAGAGCTGTCAGATACTTCACTGGTATTGTTTCCGGTGAAAGCCGCTGAAGGCTATATGGAAAAATACCGCAAGCAGAACTAATTCAGTTGTACAGCTGCCAGAGTCCTACGAGGCAGGCTACTACCGCCATAAATATACCGGCAGCGGCGAGTTGCATATCGTCGATATTTTTTCTTCCCATAAATAAGGAGATCAGACCTATGATGATGGCCACAGAACCTGCGGTGACTGCATAAGACGGTGTTTTGGTACTGAAGGCAAATGCGGCCGACAATACACCAATGATGAGCGCTGATATACAGGCTGTTTTTGTTAAGGCTGTTGAGTGTTGCATATGTATTCGTGTTTTGAAAACAGGTGAAGGAATAATAATTTGTTTATAGGTTATTTATGTTGACTGCTAACATTTTCCTCCATCACAGCGGCATGTTCCCAGGGTACTTTTAACAGGGTACCTATTTCCTGGTAACGGGCATCCTGGTATTCATCCAATCCGTAACGTATAGAGAGGGTATCCGGCACTTTCACAAATGTTCCGAACAACCGGTCCCATATCGAAAATATATTCGCATAATTGGCATCTGTTTGCGGCTGGTAGTGGCTATGATGCACTTTGTGCATGTCTGGTGATACAATCACCCAGCTTAGCCCATTATCGAGCCATTTGGGCAGATGGATATTAGCATGATTAAACTGCGACATGAAGGCCGACAGGCTCTGATAAAGCATCACCATCCAGAAAGGCACGCCCATGGCAATGATGGCCACAAAAAGGGCAATAACCCGGAATAAACTCTCTACCGGATGATGTCGTAGCGCCGTGGTAGCATCTATCTGTGTATCTATATGATGTATTTTATGAAACTGCCACATCCAGCCGGTTTTATGTTGCACCCAATGAATTAACCAGGCGCCGATAAAGTCCAGCATCAGCAGGGCGAGTATGGTATGGAGCCATAATGGGAGTGCTGTGAGGTAAAGAAGACCAAATCGGTGTGCACTGGTCCACTGGGAAGCTTTTACAATCAGGAAGGCCAGCCCGGTATTCACGATCACAGTAGTGAGTGTGAAAAACAGGTTGGTACCAGCATGTTTATAGCGCGACTGGCCAAAACGGAACCGTGGCGCCATGCCTTCCATGATCCATAGCAGCATCAGTCCGCTCATTAAAATGGCAGTACGATAGATGGACGGAATATGTTCAAAAAACGTTACCATATGCTGGTAAAATATATATAGTTGTATTATGCTGCGCTATGTTTGGTTCTCCTTAACCAGGCCAACAAAATCTATACAGTGGATATGGGGGAAGTGATCTGATATTATAATACACAGCAATCATATATGCGTTACTGTTATTATCCTTGCGTTACTGTCATGAACCGTATGGGGCATTTCCTCCATCGACTCCGGGTAAAAATTACAACTATTTGGGGAATAATAAAAGGGCTCTTTTGGGGATTTGTCGTATAGTGTATTACTGTAAAGTATAAGGTGCGTTGCTGTAAAGCACAAGGCATAAAGCGGAAAGCAAAAAGCTATTGAAGCGAATGATCAAAGCGAGGTTAATATCTGCTTTATTTATTCGCTTCAATAGCTTTTTGCTTTCAGCCTTATGCTTTCAGCTTTCTGTATTTTCTGTTTGGATTAGTTATTCAACATCAATGGCATTACCAGCATCAGGAGATCTTCATTTTCTTCTTTTTCAGAAGGTCTGAGGATACCTGCTTTGGTGGCAGTAGCCAGGTCGATGGAGATTTCATCGCCTTCAGCAGCGTTCAGCATTTCGATCAGGAACTTTGCATTAAAAGCAATTTGCATATCATCACCGGTGTACTGGCAGTTCATACGCTCGTTACCTTCGAAAGAGAAATCCACATCCTGTGCAGACAGCTGTAATTCGCTACCAGTGATGCTCAGAGCCACCTGGTTGGTACTTTTATTGGCGAACACACCTACACGCTTTAACGCGTTCTGGAAGTCGCTTTTTACTACCGTGAGGCGGTAAGGATTATCTTTTGGTATTACTACCTTATAGTCAGGGAAACGGGCGTCAATAAGGCGGCAGATCATCTGAGCGCCTTCGTGCTGCACGAAGAAGTGGTTCTGGCTATAAGCTACTTTAATGGGAGAATCGTTATCAGGTAAGGCCGATTTCAACAGGTTCAGCGGCTTCTTAGGCACGATGAAGCTATCCGCCTGTGGGCAGGTAACATCTGTTCTTACATATTTCACCAGGCGATGTGCATCGGTGGCTACAAAAGTGAGACTGTCGGGCGCGATTTCGAAGAACACGCCTGTCATAGCAGGGCGCAGATCATCGTTGCTCACAGCAAACAGTGTTTTATTAATAGCGGTTACCAGGCCGGTAGCAGACATGGTAAAGGAAGTGGTGTCGTCTGCAGCCGGTTCTTTGGGGAAGTTCTCCGGATTTTCGCCCATTACCTTGTACTTACCATTGTCTGAAGTAATTTCTACAGCGTAAGAATTCAGGTCAATGTGGAAAGTCAGCGGTTGATCAGGCAGATTCTTGAGAGAGTCCATCAGGATTTTTGCCGGGATACAGATACGTCCGGTTTCCTTGGCTTCTACCTCCAGCTTCACCCGCATAACAGTTTCCAGGTCAGTAGCAACTACAGTCAGTTCGTTTTTGTCAATTGAGAATAGAAAATCCTCCAGTATAGGTAATACTGTGTTAGAATTGATAACCCCGCTGATCTGTTGTAATTGTTTTAATAAAGTAGAGGAAGAAACAATAAATTTCATGATTTATATAAGTTTGCTTATCGTTTTTTGTTGTTGGGTAACTTCTTAGGCGTGCAGCCTGATTCACATGTTACCTTTCATAAAAGGTCAAATGTACTGTAAACAAAGATAGAAAGTTTTGTCATTCTCCCTAATTTCATCACATCTTATACACGAAGATAACGTGGTTTTACACAACGATTTGCAGGTTCTGATACATTTGTTTTTAATATAATACTAGATAGAAAGATTGAAAAACGCCTTTTGTTTAGATGAGATGTAATAACAGCTATCCATTATTGATGAATGTGAAAAGAATTAGCCTATTCTTTTAAATTATCTTCAAATCGGTTACTTTTGCCGCGCTGAAAAATTATTCCAAACCAACAAAAAAAAGCAGGTTATGAAACTGTCTCATTTAGCCGAAACACTGATTGGATCCGAAATCATTAAGTTAGCAGCTGAAATAAAGGAGAAACAGGCCAAGGGTGAGAAGATCTATAATTTCACGATTGGCGATTTTGACCCGAAAGTATTTCCTATCCCGGTTGAATTTGAACAGGAAATCATAACAGCCTATAAGGAGCACCTTACTAATTATCCTCCTGCTGATGGCATCGCGGAGTTAAGACAAGCGGTGGGTGATTTTATAGCTGAGCGTGAAGGTCTCTCCTACGATCCTGCAAAGGAAATCGTTATTTCCTGCGGTGGTCGTCCTATCATCTACGCCACTTTCAGAACTATTCTGGATCGTGGTGAAAAAGTAGTGTATGCTACTCCTTCCTGGAACAATAACCACTACACCCACTTCCTGGAAGCGGAACACGTGGTGCTGGAAACCAAACCGGAAAATGATTTCATGCCCACAGCGGCTGAATTAAAGCCTCTCCTGAAAGGTGCTACTCTGCTGGCGCTTTGCTCACCGCAGAACCCAACCGGTACTGCTTTTGGCAAACAACAGCTGGAAGAAATCTGCGACCTGGTGCTGGCCGAAAATAAAAGCAGGGGTGCTGACGAAAAGCCACTCTATGTACTGTTTGATCAGATGTACTGGGTACTCACCTTCGGTGATACACAGCACCACACACCAGTAGGCCTCCGCCCTGAGATGAGGAACTATACCATCTTCATCGACGGTATGAGTAAAGCCTTTGCTGCTACCGGCGTAAGAGTTGGCTGGGCTTTAGGACCCGCGCACGTCATCGCTAAAATGAAATCCATCCTTTCTCACGTAGGTGCCTGGAGCCCAATGGCAGAACAAAAAGCTGCTGCCCGCTACCTGGTACAGAAAGAGAATGTGAATACCTACCTGAAACACTTCAAAGGCGAAATCGAAGAAAGACTGGTGAACATTTACCAGGGCTTCGACAAACTGAAGAAAGCTGGTCACCAGGTAGATGCTGTTGCTCCGCAAGCGGCTATTTATCTCACTATCAAATTTGACCTGGTAGGCAAAACAACGGCTGATGGCACTGCGCTCGCAGATCAGGCGGCTGTTACTTCCTACATCCTGAATGAAGCTAAACTGGCTCTGGTGCCGTTTTCTGCATTCGGGTCTGCTAAGAACTCTCCATGGTACCGCCTCAGCGTAGGTACCTGCGTAAAAGAAGAGATCCCTGCTATGTTTGAAAAACTGCAGGCAGCACTGGAAAAATTAAAATAAGCAAAGGGGAGCGCCTTCGGTGCTTGTCTTTCTCAGGATTGGGCTGATTTTGATGATTAGACTGATTTTGAGGGTATAAAATTTTATAAGATTTAGGGAGATAGCAGCGTATTCGCGGCTATCTCCCTTTTTTATTCTCCGAAATATCAATAACAAAACACGGGGAAAATCATCAAAATCAATACAATCAGCCCAATCCTGAGAAAGACAAGCGCCGAAGGCGCTCCCCTCCCCTCTGACTTTCTGACTTTTGCTATCGAAAAGTTAAATACCTGTTAAATGGTCAACTATTGTTACTATTTCCAAAAATCTTCCTAATTTTGACCTTGAAACTAAAAAAGTCAAAAAGTTAATGCACACAGAAGCTAAAGATGAAATGAGGGATAAGATCCTGGAAGCTGCTCTGAAGCGTTTTACTCATTATGGCGCTTCTAAAACAACGATGAACGAAATAGCAGATGATCTTCACTGCTCCAAAGCGTCGCTGTATTATTATTTTCCCGACAAAAAAGCCATGCATACCGCAGTACTGCAAAAAATTGCAGAAGCCTATTTCCAGCAAATGGAAAAGGAAGCGGTGAACGTGAAGTCGGCAGCTAAAGCATTATATAATATCATCGACCTCCGGAGAGACTTTATCAGTAAATTTTGCCGGCTCGAAATATTTCAAATATTCCAGGACAACTCTAAATTTTTCCTGGAAGAAAAGAAGAAGGCAAAACAACGCGAGTTCAATATTCATACAGACATTATCAAAGCGGGAGTTGCTTTAGGAGAATTTAAAGTAAAAGATCCTGCGCAAACCGCGGAACTGCTGGCACAGGCCACTATGGGCCTACGCTTTTCTATTCCCGATCATATCAGGGAAGACATGGATATCGATGATGAAATGATGGATCTTATAATAGATAAACAAAAACAACTGCTGGAAATCTTCATTAACGGAATAAAGGCATAATAACGGAAATCATGTTGGTGAGAGAACGGATACTGGAAACGGCCCTGAAAATGTTCAGGACCTACGGTGTGAAGGGAGTGACTATGTTTGACATAGCACGTGATTGTGGTATCTCCAAGAAAACAGTATACGAGCATTTTGTAGACAAACAGGCGTTGATAGATGAAGGGATGCAGCAGTTGTTATCTAATCACATTAATTACTTCACAGAATGTCTGCAAACCACAGACAATGCCATCGAAGAAATGGTGCGTAACATGAAATACGTTACCAATATGGCTAAAACCCTGA
>NZ_DATCVJ010000194.1:0-4522 GCF_036566945.1 Chitinophaga sp.
TTTTGTACACAAAATCAGTAGATTAATTTATAATGATAGATTGATTTGTTTAGAAAATGCCCAACTATTGACCTCTTTTTTTAAATATTTTCAAAAACACTTAATGTGATTAATTTTTTACGAAATATTGATCAGGTTATTGTTTTTTATTTTTTTCACGAATACTTTTGTAGAAACACTAAACAAAATAAGACCTCCCATGTGGGTAAATAAAGACAACATAAAACTTAATCACATCGTACCTCAGCTCAATTGGGCTATCACGAAGGTCGTGATTATCGTCGTTGTCATTATTAGCCACCAGTATGGAGGATAGGTAAACGTGCATATAATCACAAAATATAACGCCTTCCTCCGCAAAGAGGAAGGCTTTTTTTTGGACTGTATATTCCCTTGTATAATTTCAATTTTATGTATAGCTATTACAACGACAACACCTTTCTTTACATCAACGGTGAGTACACCAAGGCAAACGCAGCTACAACAGACCTGTACGGCCAGTCTCTCCACTACGGTTATGCAGTTTTTGAAGGCATCCGCGCCTACAAAACCGCTAGCGGCGAAGTGAAAATTTTTAAAGCGAAAGAACACTTCGACCGCCTGAAGCGCTCATGTGAACTGATCCACATCCCCTACAAATTTGATAACGAAGAGCTGATCGCCGCTTGTTACAAAGTACTGGAGATGAACAACATGGAAGAAGCTTACATCAGACCCCTGGTTTTCTGTCCGCCTAACATGACGCTGAAAGCCGCAGCAGAATCACAAATCCTGATCTGCGCATGGGATTGGGGAGCTTACCTGGGAGAAAAGCTGTTGCGCGTAATGACTTCCTCTTACGAACGACCAAATCCAAAAGCTTTCAAAATTGAATCCAAATCAGCCGGTCTTTATGTAAACTCCATACTGGCCTCGCAGGAAGCAAAAGAAAAAGGCTACGATGAAGCACTCCTGCTGGATATGAATGGCAACGTAGCTGAAGGCCCCGGCGCTAACTTATTCTTCGAAAAAGACGGCAAAATATACACTCCTTCTGCCGGTAACATCCTCCCAGGCATCACCCGCGCCACTGTTATCGAACTTTGCCACGAACTGAATATCCCACTGGAAGAAAAATTATTTACCATTCCTGAACTCAAAGAAGCCGATGCTGCTTTCTTCTGCGGTACCGCTGCAGAAATCATTGGCCTCGATTCCCTGGATGGTCAGTCTTTTGGCAAACCATGGGCAGAATCACTGGGTAAAGTACTGCAACAGGCCTATAAAGCCAGAGTACTGGGAAAAGTATTTCAACGCGAAGCACAATTGGCATAAGCCGAAAGCAGAAAGGGGAAAGCAAAAAGCTATTGAAGCGACTGTCCTTAGGGATAATAGCTAAAAGGTCTTCAGACAACACAATAGCTTTCTGCTTTCTGCCTTCAGCTTTCTGCTCCCTTTGAAGACTGTAAAACGAAAAAGAGCGAACTCTTTACTGTAAAGGGTTTCAAGTTAAGAAAGACAGATTTGAAGACCGGTATATTGGAAATTGTTGGTTTGAATATGAAGACACAACCGGGTAATTTGTGGAGAAGTTTTAAAATGGGGTTACTATAAACACAGGTAATCCGGGTAATAACTAAAGCAATGGAATTAAATAAATATAGCAAAACGATCACGCAAGACCCTACCCAACCAGCTGCTCAAGCTCAGTTGTACGGGATTGGCTTAACAGAGGAAGACCTGAAAAAAGCACAGGTGGGCATCGTCAGCATGGGCTACGATGGTAACACCTGCAATATGCACCTGAATGATCTGGCAAAAGATGTCAAAAAAGGCGTCTGGGCCAATGATCTGGTGGGACTGATTTTTCACACCATTGGCGTCAGCGATGGTATGAGCAATGGTACCCCTGGTATGCGTTATTCTCTCGTTAGCCGTGATCTGATTGCAGATTCCATTGAAACTGTTGCAGGCGCGCAGTATTATGATGCCCTGATCACCGTGCCCGGCTGTGATAAAAACATGCCCGGCTCCCTGATGGCAATGGGTCGTCTCAACCGCCCTTCTATCATGGTGTACGGTGGTACCATTGCCCCTGGTAAATACAAAGGCCAGGACCTCAATATCATCTCTGCCTTCGAAGCACTGGGTCAGAAAATGGCCGGTAACCTCGATGAAGCCGACTTTAAAGGTATTGTACAGAACTCCTGCCCCGGTGCAGGCGCCTGTGGCGGTATGTATACCGCTAATACCATGTCTTCCGCTATCGAAGCACTCGGTATGAGCCTCCCTTACAGCTCATCCAACCCCGCATTGAGCCAGGAAAAGAAAGATGAATGTATCGCTGCCGGTCAATACATCCGCCTGCTCCTTGAAAGAGATATTAAACCAACTGACATCATGACGAAAGAGGCGTTCGAAAACGCACTCACCATCATCATGGCTTTGGGTGGCAGCACCAATGCCGTACTGCATTTCATCGCTATCGCGAAATCAGTAGGCATCTCTATCAGACTGGAAGATTTCCAGCGCATCAGCGACAAAACACCGCTGATTGCAGACCTCAAACCAAGTGGTAAATACCTGATGGAAGACCTGCACAATATTGGCGGCGTTCCATTAGTGATGAAATATCTCATGAAGCAGGGTTATATTCACGGTAATTGTATGACCGTTACCGGTAAAACCATTGCAGAGAACCTGGAAAACGTGCCAGACATCGACTTCAGCACACAGGACATCATTGTGCCGCTGGAAAAACCATTGAAACCAACTGCACACATACAAATCCTTTACGGTAACCTCGCTACTGAAGGTTCCGTAGCCAAAATCACTGGTAAGGAAGGCGAACGTTTCAGAGGCCCTGCCCGTGTATTTGATGGAGAATTTGAACTGATTGCCGGTATTACTTCCGGTAAAGTACAAAAAGGAGATGTGGTAGTAATCCGCCAGGTAGGCCCTAAAGGCGCACCCGGTATGCCGGAAATGCTGAAACCTACCAGCGCCATCATGGGCGTAGGATTAGGCAAAAGCGTGGCACTCATCACCGATGGCCGCTTCTCCGGAGGTACCCACGGATTTGTAGTGGGACATATTACCCCCGAAGCTTTTGAAGGCGGTAACATCGGCCTCGTAAAAGACAACGATATCATCGAAATAGATGCAACGAAGAATTTTATCAATGTGGAAGTAAGTGATGAAGAACTGGCAGCCCGCAGGGCACAGTGGATACAACCCGCATTGAAAGCATCCAATGGAATCTTATTTAAGTACGCAAAACTTGTTAAAAATGCAACAGAAGGATGTGTTACCGATGAAGCCTGAGATAGCAGATAAACCTTTAACTGTTAAACCTGTAATTACAGGTTCCGAAGCTGTGATCCGCTCCCTTATTGAAGAAGGCGTGGACACCATTTTCGGTTATCCCGGCGGGGCGATCATGCCTATTTATGATGCCCTTTACGATTTTCAGGATCAGGTTCGTCATATACTCGTCCGTCATGAGCAAGGTGCCACACACGCCGCTCAGGGATATGCACGCAGTTCCGGCAAGGTAGGAGTGGCATTTGCTACTTCAGGTCCTGGCGCTACCAACCTGGTAACAGGTTTGGCAGATGCATACATGGACAGTACCCCAATGGTATGCATCACCGGCCAGGTGGCCGCTGCCCTGTTGGGTACCGACGCCTTCCAGGAAACAGACGTGATCGGTATCACCATGCCTATCACTAAGTGGAATATACAGGTAACCCGCCAGGAAGATATTCCTGCGGCAATGGCCAAAGCATTTTATATTGCCCGTAGCGGCCGCCCAGGCCCGGTACTGGTAGATATCACCAAAAATGCACAGTTTGGCGAGTTCGAATACGAATACAAAAAATGCGAATATATCCGCAGCTACCGCCCCGTTCCTGAATTAAGCCAGGAAGCCGTAGCCGATGCTGCAGCACTGATCAACAGCGCGAAAAAACCATTCATTCTCTGCGGTCACGGTGTTTTATTATCCGGCGCAGAAAAAGAACTGATTGCACTGGCAGAAAAAGCACAGATCCCTATGGGATCTACACTGCTCGGCCTTTCCGCTGTACCGGTAGATCACCCGCTGTATGTAGGTCTGTTAGGAATGCACGGTAACTACGGGCCTAATATGCTCACCGGCGAAGCCGATGTGATCATTGCGGTAGGTATGCGCTTCGATGACCGTGTAACCGGTGACGTAGCCAGCTATGTACCCAACGCAAAAGTGATCCACATCGAAATCGATGCGGCAGAAATACACAAAATCATCAAAGCGGATGTACCTGTACACGCAGATGCAAAAGAAGCTCTGACAGCGCTGTTACAACAGGTAAAACCTGCGGAACATGCCGCCTGGCTGGAAGAATTTGCCGCCGCCAATAAAAAAGAATACGATAAAGTACAGCACGCAGAACTGTATCCGCAGGAAGGTGAACTGAAAATGGCTGAAGTAATCCGCCTCATCTCAGAAAAAACCAAAGGCGAAGCAGTACTGGTAACAGATGTAGGCCAGCACCAGATGGTG
>NZ_DATCVJ010000195.1:0-16620 GCF_036566945.1 Chitinophaga sp.
TGGCGCCGTTAGAACTACCCTGGGTGGTACTGAAGGATGTTTGCGACTTCCACTGGTCAGACATTTTATAAACAGCCGTACCATAGAAGTTGGTGTTATTGCTGGTTTGAACAAGATCGCCGGCCTGATAGGATTTTCTATAATCCACATTTAGCTGATCAGCCCTGTCCACGCCCAGTTGTGCATAGGTAGTATTGAAAAAATACTGCGCCGCCATCGTTCCCCGGCGATAGTTAATTTCTGCTTCAAAGGAAAGCGTTAACCGGTCGTTTACTTTATAGGTGAACGAAGGATCAAATGCAAAGTTCTTGCTGAACCCATTGTCCTGGAAAGATCCCATGCTGTTATACGCGGTATTAATACGTAACAATGCTTTATGATCTTTATCGAGCGGTGTATTAATATCTGCGGTTACCCGGCTGAGACCATAACTGCCGGCACTATAGCTTATTTCGCCTCCAAAGTGGTCAAATGGCTGCTTGGTAACGCGGTTAATCAATCCGCCATAAGATACCAGCGTGCTGCCATATAAGGTGCCGGAAGGCCCTTTAATGACTTCCATTTTCTCCAGGTTAATAGCATCCACCGTGCTGGTTACCTGACCGGCCATGCCGTTCCTGAGTTTGATGGCCGTCGTAAACCCTCTCATCGTATAAGTAGCGCCACCATCTCCGGCCCGCCCGTTGGCACTCCATAGCTTGGTAATACCCGGTGCGTTGCGGATGGCATCATCTGCAGTAAATACCCCCTGCTCCTGTAATAGCTCTTTATTGATACTGGTATATACCTGCGGATTCTCCATGTTGGTCAATGGTAATTTGGCCACGTCCTTACTGCTGTTGGTTTTAAACTTGTTGTGGGTAGAAGATACAATGACTTCCTGTAGCTGCTGCTCAGATACATTCAGCCGGATGTCCATGTTGCTGGTTTGACCTGCTATTACGGTCACCGCCTGCGTGTGTCGCTCATAGCCCACCAGCGAGATACGTATTTCATAATTGCCGGCTGCAATATCACGCAGCTGGAACCCACCGTCAGTAGCGGTGACGGTTTTCCTGGAGGTACCCACCAAATCCACCGATACATGGGCGGCTGGTTTCCCGTCGGTGGTCGTCACCACGCCTTTGATGTGGCCTTTGTCTGCCTCAAAGGCAAATGTGATAGAAGTACTTAACAGAATTTGGAAGATAATGGTAATGCTCAGGTAGTAGAATTTCCGGCTCATGTTGCTCTAAAGTTGATTGCAACGCAAGTTTACACTAAAAAACCATTTGTCAAACTAATCATGAACGGGATTTACAAAAGACGAAGTAGTTTTCTTTTTTGGAGGGGCTGCCGGGCCGGAAAAATAAAAGACGGATACCTTCTGAAGGTACCCGTCTTTTATACTAAAAACAGGGGTGCTTAACTATTCAACCCACCGTCAATGGTCAATGCAGATCCATTGATATAACCACTTTCCGGTCCGGCCAGGAAGCTGACCAGGTCGGCTACATCGGTGGCTTTACCATAATGTCCCAAAGCAATGTGCTGACGCTGAGAGTCCGCATGCGGACCATCTGCCGGATTCATATCGGTATCTACCGGGCCGGGTTGTACCAGGTTGGTCGTAATACCACGATTGCCAAGGTCCCGTGCCAGTCCTTTGTTAAAAGAAATGAGCGCAGATTTACTCATGCTGTACAGGGTACCATACGGACCAACTACGCGGTCGGCCATGCAGCTGCCAATAGTGATCACCCTACCGCCACTGCCCATATGGTTCAGCGCTGCCTGTGTGCCCACAAATACGGCACGTGTATTCACCGCCATGGTATGATCGTAATCTTCCAGGGTATACTCTGCAAAAGGTTTCATGACAGCTGTACCTGCGTTATTAACGAGTATGTCTATACGACCATGTGCATCCACGGTATGAGCTACTGCGGCTACCACGGCTTTCGGATCTGCACTGTCTGCCGCTATAGCAGCTGCCTGCTCTCCTTTTGCCGTTAACTCTTCCACCAGGGCTGTGGCCTGAGCGGCGCCCTTTACATACGTGAATACTACAGTAGCGCCTTCTGCTGCTAAACGTTTTACGATGGCTGCACCCATACCGCGACTCCCTCCTGTCACCAGGGCTATCTTATTTTCCAGACGTTTCATATGAAATGATTTTATGCCTGCAAAGCTAGATGGAGCCAACGGTTTAAAGAAGAGGGGTGCTAATTGTTAACTACTAACCTGTATGTTAGTTATGCGCTGCTGCGTATTCTGGCGGGTCCTGCAGGTAACGTTTCGCGATAATGTCTAAGTGATGCAGCTGATGTCCTACCACGGTAAATCCCAGTGCTAAAACCGACATCTCCGTTTTCCAGCTCATGCCGGTTCTGGACAAGGCCGCATCCGTATAACCACGGAATTGTGCAATGGTGGCGGTACGCAGCGCAATCAGCTCTGCCAGCACTTCCGCCAGCGAACGATCATCTGCTTCGGCATTATCTGCATAGATGTCCTGATCCATGCTGGGCGCCGTTTGTGGATCCTTACGGGCAAACATCAGGGCGCGATAGGTAAAAACCCGTTCGGTATCCGTAATATGCTGTAATACGTTTTTTAAGGTCCATTTTCCGGGTGCATAAGCATGGTCACCCAACGGTTCCAATTGCACAATATCTAATGCCTGCAGGGCCTGTAAAGACTGTTCCAGTGCGGTTGTCAGGTCGATGTCCGGTACAAGGCTGATGTAACGATTATAATATCCCGGATCAATTTGGATATCGCTCTTTTTCATACGGTGAGTTTAAGGGAGATGAATATACGAACAATTTTTTTCCATGATCCGGTCTCCCAAAGACAGAAAAATCATCTTATTATAATATTTAATATATTTGTGGGTAACATATCCTGACTACCAATTTTATCTACAACTACCTTTCTATGAAATATCTGCAAAGATGTGTACTACTGTCGGCACTCATAGGATTGAGTATAACCGGCAACGCACAGGCGCCGGAAACTCCCCGCAACAGTCCCTTACAATGGGATGCCCGCTGGATCAGTGATGGTACTGCTGCCCCGACAGCATTTGGCGTGTACCTTTTCCGCAAACAATTTGAATTACTGAACTATTCCGGCCCGTTTATTATTCATCTTTCTGCGGATAACCGTTACCGTTTATATGTCAATGGCCACCTCACCGGCATCGGCCCCGCCCGCGGCGACCTCTCCAACTGGTACTACGAAACAATAGACATCAGCCCTTATCTGAAATATGGTAAAAATATAATCGCTGCCGAAGTGGTGAACTACGGCAGCAGCAAGCCCCGCGGACAACTCACTGCGGCTGCAGGGCTACTCATACAAGGGCATACTCCACGTGAAGCCGCCATTATCAACACCGGCACTACCCGGTGGCAGGTAAGGGAAGATGAGGCCTACCAGGTGCTACCCGTAAAAACAACCGACGGTACTTTCTATGGCGCCTATGCCGGCGATAGCATTACCGCACAATATCATCCCTGGGACTGGGAACAACCCACTTTTAAAGATAGCTGCTGGGAATCGGCAGTGGCCACTGCCGGCGTGGCATTGCAGGGCAGCAGCGCCAACGACTGGCGCCTGCTCTCACCAAGACCCATAGGCCCCCTAACGCAGGAACGACAAAACTTTACCGCCATTCCTTCTTCACAGGGCATCACCGTGGAACCTGCTTTTTTGAAAGGAACGGCCCCGGTAACTATACCGGCTAAACGAAAAGTAAGACTACAGCTCGACTGCGGACAACAAACCACCGGTTTCCCGGAAATGCTCCTCAGCGGCGGCTTGGATGCCAGTATAAAAATTACTTACCAGGCAGCCTATAACAGCAATAGCGTGGTGCGCGATGTCATCCGCGCGGATGGCGGCACCCGCCGCAAGTTCACCGCCTCCGGCTATCGTACCTTCCGGTATGTACAGCTGGATATTGAAACAGATAAAGCACCACTCACACTGGTCGATTACTATAACGTATATACGCAGTACGGGTTGAATGACAGAAGCACCTTCACGGGCAACGCAGCCACAGATTCCCTGTGGAACAACGGTAAACATGCCGCACTACTGGGTGCCCAGGACAATCTCTATAATGATCCCTGTAAAGAACAGCTACAATATATTCAGGATGCACATATCCAGGGGCTGGCCATTGCATTTTTTTCGGGAGATGATCAACTGCTGAGAAATGCACTGATACAGGCCGACCAGTCGCGCATTCCGGAAGGACTTATCCGTTCCCGTTATCCGTCGGACGACCGCCTGCTGCATATTACTGATGCACTGACCTGGATTGGGACCTTGCAGGATTACCTGTTGTACAAAGGAGATAAAGCACTGGCGAAACAATTGTTGCCCGGTGTTCGCAGCATCCTCGATTGGGTAGATCGCTACCAGGACCCTGCTACCGGCTTACCCGGCCATATGCCTTATAAAGATAGTCTCTCATTGACCGCACTTTCAGGGCAGTACCTGTACGCATTGCGACAGGCAGCCTCCATCGCCGGTTATTGCGAAAAGCCCGCCGACTCACTGTCATGGAGCCGCATCGCCGACAAACTACGGGAAGTATTGTATCAGCAATGCTTCGATAGCGAAAAGGGATTGTATGCAGAAACACCCGCTAAAAAAACCTTTTCCCGCTATTCCAATGCCATGGTGATACTCGCACAGGCTGCGCCGCCACGGCAGGTGAAAAGCATCATGCAACACCTGTTGAATGAAAAACCATTGCCGGAGGAATCACTGCGGGAAAAATATTACATCTTTAAAGCGATGCAGGAAACTGGTGTAACAAGTACCTTCCCGGCAGAACTGCAGCAGCTGTCCGCCCTGAAGGAACAGAATAGTTCGGTCATGTATCAGTCCGCCGCCGCTGTGGCAAATCTTTTCCTGCTGGGCATTACCACAGGGATACAATCTACTTCGCCAAACTTTAAAACCGTATTGATAGCGCCGGATCCGGGCGCTTCACCACAGGTAAAAGCAACCATGGTACATCCGGAAGGAGGCCTCATGGAAGTGGACCTGTCTTTCAGAAATAATCGTGTATCGGGTACCGTTAAACTTCCTTTTGGCGTTACCGGACGGTTCCGCTGGAGAGGTAAAGAAATAACTTTAAACGGAGGACCACAGGAGATTAGTATGTAAACGCGATTTTTTGTCTTTGTTCAGGATTATACTGATTTATATGATTTTCCAGATTTTGTTTTTTTGATTTTATAGGATTTAAAAAGATTAGCGAAGATAGAAGCAGTATATGCATTCATCTTCGCTAATCTTTTTAAATCCTATAAAATCAAAAGAGAAAAAATCATCTAAATCATCTAAATCAGTATAATCCTGAACAAAGACAAAAAATCGCGTTCTACGCTTTTTTCCGCTTCGCGTAAAAGTAGTTGATCGCCAATGCCCCGATACAAATAAACAATCCAAAGAACTCCCTCGTTTCCTCAATCCATGGTTTGGTTGCCTTCATCGTTTCTGCCAGGTTCTCTGCATTGTGTTTGGTAAACCAGTCTTCCACGCCGTTCTGATCAAAAAACTTATAAATAGCATAGGCAAAATATAAAGCGATGCCAATCAGATACCATTTCGGATAAAAACGATTCCGGGCCGCCATCCCGCAAAGCACCGCGGAATAAAGGTAGATGGGCATCCACACGTAAGGATCAGGATCATTGTATTGTAAGCCGGCAAAAAGGATAAACATCAGGCAAAAGACAATATTCAATATTTTCATGACACAACAATTAGGGCTTAAACATACACAAAACTATTTCAAAAGCATATTCCTTGTATTATTTTATCCCAACAGTGTGGAATAGTGGAAGGATGGCCTGCAAATTTGGCACTTTTAAAGAAAATGTTAAAAGAGCATTTGTCTGAGCTAAAATAATGTTATATATTCGATATCATAAGCACAATTCCACGTGAGAACCAAAATCTGAGTTTAAAAATGTTTGTTACAAACAACAAGTTTCTCACATCATAATTGACTCGAATCCAGATCGTAAACAATTTTAAACTATGATTCGACATGATTTAAACATCATCTGGTCCGGCACAACTTGTTAGGTTGTCTTATTCGTTTTTCAATAGTTATATTTTAACTGTTGTACGGACACTTATTTTTTATTCTCACTGTGTAGCGCATCTTGCACAGATGATGGGTAGTTAATGCTTTACATACCAGCTGTATTATAAGTCTGCCATGAGCACTTCATAGCAGATCGGGAGTTTTATGTTTTATACCAGCTGTATAAATGAATCCGATATGAGCGTATCATAACGGAACTGGAATTCCTATGCTATATATACTGGTTGAATAAATGAACCTGCTGTGAACACTTCATAGCGGGGCAGGAGTTCGTATGCAAAGTTGTATCTGTACAACAGCCGAAATATGCACAACAGGTATCCTTTTTTTTTAACAATTTTTCTTAAACGTTCGCTTAAATCACGTTATGAAAAAGAAACTTTACCAGGCCATTGCCGCACTATGCGGCATACTGTTGCTGCTGGCCGGTAGCAACGTTTACGCACAAACGAAAATTACGGGAAAAGTGTCTGACAAGGCATCAGGCAATGCGCTACCCGGTGTTACTGTGTCTGTAAAAGGTACCAACCGCGGTACCGCTACAGATCCAACAGGCGCTTTTTCCCTCCAGGCCCGATCCGGAGAAACACTCATCTTTTCTTTTGTCGGCTACGACCCAAAGGAAGTAGCAGCGAGCCCCAACCCGATGAATGTGGTCCTCACTGAAAAAGTAGGTTCACTGGAAGAAGTAGTCGTGACAGGTTATGCCAGTCAGAAAAAGAAAGACCTGACAGGAGCAGTTTCCATCGTAAAAGTGGAAAACCTGACCAAACAGCCTACTTCGCAAATCGCCAATCAACTGCAAGGGCAAGTATCCGGTGTTACCATTCTCGGTTCGGGACAGCCGGGACAGGAGCCACAGGTAAAGATCCGCGGCGTTAATACCTTTGGAAGCAATACCCCACTATATGTAGTGGATGGTGTGCCTGTTTCCAATCTGACGGATGTAAATCCCAATGATGTACAAACCATGCAGGTGCTGAAAGATGCCGGCGCAGCCTCTATCTACGGAGCACGTGCTGCCAACGGCGTAATTGTCATCACCACCAAAAGAGGGACCGGTAAAGTAAAAGTTTCTTACGATGGTTATTACGGAACACAACGCCCTCAAGGCGGCAACGTTTGGAATATCCTGAGTCCGCAGGAACAGGCCAACCTGAAATGGATGGCTATCGCCAACACTACTCCTAATCCTACTTATGCGGATGAACAATATGGCTCCGGCGCTACACCGCGCCTGCCGGATTATATCGCTCCTGTTGGCGCCATGGAAGGCGATCCCGGAACCGATCCATCTACCTATTTTGTAAATCCGGACTATAAGGTGGCAAGCGACGTGGATGCTTTTCATCGCATCGTTAAAGCCAATAAATCAGGTACTGACTGGTTTCATGAAATATTCAAACCGGCCCCCATCACCAGCCATAATATTTCAGTAGCGGGTGGCGGAGATCTGGGAAGTTATTTCTTCTCTTTCTACTATTTTAACCAGGAGGGTACCTTAAAGAACACTTATAACAAACGTTATGCTGTAAGATCCAATAGCAGCTATAATGTTACGGATCACATACGGGTAGGAGAAAACATAGAATATTCCATTATCAACAATCCGCAGATCGGTGCACTTACCGAAGGTAGTGGTATTGGTATGGCTTTCCGTGAAATGCCTATTATCCCCGTGTACGATATCAAAGGCAATTATGCAGGTAGCTTCGGTAAAGGCCTCGGTAATGCCCGTAACCCAATAGCTATCCAGGATCGTTTCGGTACTACCAAAACATTAGCCAGCCGTTTATTGGGTAATGTGTATGCAGAAGCTGATATCTTCAGGCATATCACGCTCCGTACCAGTTTCGGCGGTGAAATTTATTCCTTCAATAATCACAGCTTTACACTTCCTGAATATGAGAATGCAGAAAATAATAAAGTAAACTCATATACAGAAAATGCCGGAAGTGGTTATGACTGGACCTGGACAAATACCCTGACTTATCATCAGAACTTCAACCAGGTACATGACCTGAAAGTATTGCTGGGTACGGAAGCATTTAATAATCAGGGACGTATTTTAGGTGGAACTTCTCTGAACTACTTTACATTTGATCCTAACTTTACCAACCTGAGTACAGGTACCGGTACACCTACCAACTACAGCAACAGCTTCACAGATGGCCTGTTTTCGCTGTTTGCAAAAGTGGATTATGCCTTTAAAGACCGCTACCTCGTTGGTGCACTGATCCGCCGGGATGGATCTTCCCGTTTCGGTGCCAATAACAGATATGGTAACTTCCCTGCGATAAGTGCTGCATGGCGTATTTCACAGGAAGAGTTCATGAAAAATATCAGCTGGATCTCAGATCTTAAGATCAGAGGAGGCTACGGTATCATGGGTAACCAGATCAATGTGGATCCGGGTAACGCTTTTACCGCTTACGGATTTGAAAGAGGAAATTCATTTTATGACCTGAAAGGCGCCGGAAACATTGTCCAGCAAGGATTTTACCGCAATAGAATCGGTAACCCCGATGCAAAATGGGAAAGTAACATCAACACCAATATTGGTATTGATGCAACGTTGTTCAAAGGCGCGCTGGAAATAACAGCAGACTACTATCGCAAAGATGTAAAAGATTTGCTCTATAATCCTGAGTTACCCGGTGTTTATGGAATAGCTGCCTCTCCCTCTGTAAATATCGCACAAATGAAAAATAAGGGATTTGATTTCTCGGCTACCGCAAAATTAAATCTTACCAAAGACCTCAAACTGGACCTGAATGGTAACTTAACCACCTACCATAATGAGATCGTAAAGATATCAGATGCAGCACCTTATTTTGATCAGGAGCAGCGCCGGTTTAATGGTACTTTCATTATCCGGAATGCCGTTGGTCAATCTATCAGTGAATTCTATGGTTATAAAGTAGACGGATTCTGGAACAGCCAGTCTGAAATAAATGACGCTGATGCAGCTGCTCAAAAACAATTTAATGATAAATCCATCGTGTATCAGACAGATACAAAACCAGGCCGTTTCAGATATGCAGACGTTAACGGCGATGGCAGGATCACAGAAGCAGATCGTACCTACCTGGGTAACCCCAATCCTAAATTTTCCTATGGTTTGAATATAGGACTTACCTATAAAAACTGGGATTTCAGCTTATTCGTGTATGGCGTGCAGGGAAACAAAATCTGGAATCAGGTAAAATGGTGGACCGACTTCTATCCTTCTTTTGAAGGGGCGAAAAGTAAAACAGCCTTGTATGATTCCTGGCTGCCAACCCGCCAGAACGCGACGGCGCCTATTCAGGAAACTTCACCGTCTTTCAGTACTTCCAATGTACCTAACTCATATTTTGTTGAAAACGGTTCTTACCTGCGTGCAAAAAATATCATGCTGGGTTATACTATACCAGGCGCAGTATTAAAAAGAGCGGGCATTACAAAGTTCAGGGTATATGGACAGGCAGCAAACCTGTTTACAATTACAAAATACTCTGGTATTGATCCGGAAGTGACTGGTGGTACCAGCAATTTCGGCGTGGATGAAGGAGCCTATCCTAATCAGCGTCAATACCTGCTTGGTGTGAATGTTACCTTCTGATAATTTTTTTCTGAAAAGCAAAATTGAGAAAAATGAAAACATTACAATATTTAGGTGTCATGCTTGCCCTGGTAACAGTAGGAATAAGTGCTTGTAAAAAAAGCTTCCTGGAAAGGGCTCCCATCGGATCACTCAGTGATGAAATAGTAGCTAATAAAGATGGTATAAATTATTTGCTGGTGGGCGCATATGCAGCCCTTGATGGCCAGCAAACAGCCCAGGCGGCCCTTGGTGGCGGCGGCCCATGGGAAGCTTCTCCTACCAACTGGATCTATGGCAGCGTTGCCGGCGGTGACTCGCATAAAGGTAGCTTCAGCGGTGACCAGCCAGGTATTGATCCTATCGCGAAATTTACAGTAGATGCCAGTAACGGCTTTTTTAATACCAAATGGAGAGCTGTTTATGAAGGGGTAACCCGTACCAATACCGTTCTGGGAAAATTGGGGGAGGCAACAGACATGAGCGCCGATGAAAAAAAACAAGTAGAAGCGGAAGCTCGTTTCCTGCGCGGCCACTACTATTTCGAGCTGAAAAAAATGTTCAATAACGTACCTTATATCTCCGACACAACGTTAAATCCCCGTGTCAAAAATGATAAAGATATCTGGCCTTTTATTGAAGCAGATTTTAAATTTGCGGCAGATAACCTGCCCGCCACTCAAAGCGATGTGGCACGCGCAAATAAGTGGGCTGCACAGATCTACCTGGCCAAAACTTACCTCTATCAGAAAAAATATACCGAAGCAATGCCATTATTTGATCAGGCCATTGCTTCAGGGGTTACTTCTAACGGTATTAAGTATAAATTGACCGATGCGTTTGAGGATAACTTTGATGCCGCCAAAAAGAATAATTCTGAGTCAGTATTTGCCATCCAGATGGACGCCAACGATGGTACCAACACCATTGCAAATGCTAATCAGGGAGAAATGTTGAACTTCCCGTACAACAGCCCTTTTGGATGCTGCGGATTTTATCAGCCTACACAGGACCTGGTAAATTCTTACCGCACAGATCCGGTTACCGGCTTACCTAACCTGGATACCTATAATACAACCCCGGTGAAAAATGACCAGGGAATTTTATCTTCTACTGCTTTCACACCCGAAACAGGTTCGCTGGACCCTCGTCTCGACTGGACCGTTGGCCGCCGTGGAGTCCCTTACCACGACTGGGGAAATCACCCGGGCGCAAGCTGGATAAGAGATCAGGCTTATGCAGGTCCTTATGCTCCTAAGAAAATGGTGTACTGGCAGTTTAACCAGGATAAATACAAAGATGCACATTCATGGGCGCCAGGATCCGCTATTAACGTACTGTTGATCCGCTTCGCAGATGTAATACTGATGGCTGCTGAATGTCATGCCCAAACCGGCGATCTGCCAGGTGCTACGGCATTGGTAAACCAGATCCGCGATAGAATTATCAACCATCCTGAAAACTGGTTGCACAAATATCTGGATGATACCAAACCTTTACTCGGCTTTGATCCTACCAAAATGGCCGCCAATTATAAAATAGGTAGATATACCGCCACTTTTGCCAGTAAAGATGCCGCTTTGAAGGCGATCTATTTTGAACGCAAATTGGAATTGGCTACGGAAGGTCACCGCTTTTTCGACCTGGTACGCTGGGGCATTGCTGATACGGCGCTGAATGCCTTCATTGCCTATGAATCAGGTATCACGGGCGACTTGAAAGGTGGACATTTTACAAAAGGGAAGAATGAATATTTCCCTATCCCGCAACGTCAGATTGACCTGACCATTGTTGGTGGAGAAAGAGTATTGCAACAGAACGCAAACTATTAATAAGTAGCCTGAGCTTTCCATAAAAACGAATGCAGCGAATCATTTCGCTGCATTCGTTTTTTGTGCGGACATTTTTAGTACTTTACAATGCCCGCTAAAATTATTTTCCTGATGACAGATCAACCAAGAATGAAACGATATTGCCTGGCATTGTTATTCACCATCACTTCCTGCATCATTATCAACAGCAGTTGCCATACACCCACTAAAGAAGAAACCGGAAAAGCATTGGCCGATAAATATTGCTCCAGCTGCCATCTACCCGTTTCACCAGACATGTTGGATAAGGACACCTGGATAAAGCACGTATTGCCCGAAATGGCGCCCAAATTAGGCATTAAAGTGTGGAGTGGGAATCATTACTACCCACCAATGCCGGGCGATAAGCCGGCGCTTATTTCCATTAAAGAATGGACGACGCTGGTGGAGTATTATCAAAGCGCCGCTCCTGAAAAATTAATGCCTGCCAAACCGCCCGTTCCTTTGCAGCACGACTGGTCTATCTTCTCCCTGAAATTACCGGCAGTGAAAGACAGTCATTTTGTAGCCACTACCACGATGGTGTCATTCCTGCCCACCGGAGGTGTGCTGACAAGTGATGGAAATAATACGCTGACAAAATGGGATACGGCGTTGATAGCAGTAAATATACGCAGTCTTCCTTCTCCGGCCACAGACGCATTGTATACAAAGGATAGTAATGGTAAACAACAAACTATATTGACTGAAATAGGTAACTTGCGCGCATTGGATGTGTCCGCTGGAATTATTACCAGCATTAACCCCGATGATCCGCAAAGCAAACAGGCTGACCTGATGGCTTTTCTGAAACGTCCGGTGCAAACGCTGGCTGCTGATTTTGATAAAGATGGACTGGAAGACTTGCTTGTGTGCGCATTTGGGCATAAACAAGGTGGCTTGTACTGGCTGAAACAATTGCCGGATCATCACTATAAACAATTTCCCATTTGGGAAGTGCCAGGTGCTATTCATGCAGAAACAGGTGATTTTAACAGTGACGGCTATACGGACATCATGGTATTATTTGCAGCAGCCGATGAAGGAATCTGGTTATTTGAAAATGATAAGAAAGGCGGATTTATATCAACGAATCTCCTGAAATTCCCGCCAATATATGGTTCTACCAGTTTTCAGCTGATGGATTTTAATGGAGATGGACAACTGGATATCTTATATACGGGTGGAGATAACATGGATTTTTCTATGGTGCTTAAACCTTACCACGGTTTATATGTCTATGTAAATGAAGGGAATCATAAATACAGGCTCGCCTGGCACTACCCTGTCAATGGATGTACAAAAGCTGTAGCAGGAGATTTTAATCAGGATGGTAAACCAGATATCGCTGCCATTGCCTTCTTCGCGGATTATCAACAAAATCCATCGGAGAAATTTATTTTTTTTGAAGGAGGCAATACACCGTTTACATTTACACCGCATGCACCGCCGATTGAAAAAGAAGGCCGGTGGATTTGTATGGATGTGAAAGATGATGATCACGATGGTGACCTGGATATTGTACTAGGAAACTATGCGCGGGGATTTATTATACTCGATCATTATAAGCCAGACTGGAAAGAATATCAACCCTTTATAGTATTACAGAATAATTCGAAGCATTAATTGCAACGTAAAATTGGTTTGTTTATTTGGAATGAAAGCAGAAATATGTATCTTACGGCCGTAATTATTGCTACGTACATTATTGTTTATTTCAGATAGTGGCCAGGGAGAATAACATTCAAATGTTTATGGTCAATAATGTACAATCGTTCTTGATTAACGTTTTCCCAAACATATACCTTATTGCACTGTGACCGCCGTCAATGGCGCAGTGATATAAAGATATCCTGATGCATAATCAGGTTTTAGAATGGCGGAAGGAGAGGCAGTAATGCCTCTCTTTTATTGTATATACCTCATCGCTCAACCTTTGATGTAAACGGTTTAGTCTTCTTTTTTTGCCATCTATCATAAAAAAGCCGCTGAATTCTTAAAATCCCATTATTAGGGGTTAATTTTAATCGGAAATCAGCATTATTATTTTAAACAGGATATATCAGTGGCTGAATATGCATACGATCAGGATAAAGTGAGCACGCTGCTTAGTACGATCATTAGGAACAAGGGTAACGAGAAAGCAAACAACTGGCTGCAGCAACGTTTGCAAATACAGCAACAAACCGGTGCTATCCCTCCCTTCAATCAGACTTTTACAGCTATTCCACGCTTCACAGGTAAAGAAATCATTACGCTTTCTCCGTTGGAAAATGAACAACTGCAACAGCTGTTGCCGTCATTCTTCGTACAGGGGTGGTCGTTAGATCGTCTTGCCCGCGTCTGGTGGCTCCTTCAATTGCCGGTAACAGATAAGGCGGTTTACCTGGACACCCTGGAAAAACTGTTCAATGCCGCAGAAATGAATGAGCTGGCCGCTTTATACAGTGCCCTGCCCCTGCTCCCATGGCCCGAAGAGTGGATTACCCGGACCTCGGAAGGCATCCGGTCTAACATAGGAATTGTACAGGAAGCCATTATGCTGCATAATCCTTATCCGGCAAAATATCTTCCGGAACCCGCCTGGAATCAGCTGGTTATGAAAGCTATCTTCACCGATAAACCATTGCACCTCATTACAGGTTTGGACGAAAGAGCCAACATCGCCCTGGTAAATATCCTGGTGGATTTTGCCCACGAACGCTGGGCCGCTGGCAGAACCGTTGATCCCATGCAGTGGCGTATCCTGGTAAATTTTGTAAATGAAGATAATTTGGGAGATGTAAACCGCATCTGGCACTCTTTGAATAGTATTGAAAAAGAAGCTGCTGCACTGGTATGTGCACAAAGTAATTACGCTCCTGCGCGGGAACTGCTCGCTCAATCTCCTGCACTGCAGGCGGAAATACAGGCTGGTAGCCTTACCTGGAATACATTGGCGCAAAAAATATTAAAATAATAAAATTAAATTGATTTGATATGTGCGGAATTCATGATTTAACAGAAAAGGATCTTCAACCCCTCACTTATACACCTGCTTTCCTCGATAAAATAAAAGGCATGCGCTTCTTTGATCCGCATGTACACATGACTGCCCGTACCACAGATGATTACCAGGCAATGGCCGATGCCGGTGTGGTGGCCATTATTGAACCTGCATTCTGGTTGGGACAACCAAGAACCGGAGTAGACACGTTCCGCGACTATTTCAGCAGCCTGCTGGGATGGGAGCGTTTCCGCGCTTCCCAGTTCGGTATTAAACACTATTGCACCATTGGACTCAACTCCAAGGAAGCCAATAATGAAAAACTGGCCGAAGCAGTAATGGAAATACTTCCACAGTTTATTTACAAGGAAGGTGTAGTGGGCGTGGGCGAAATCGGTTTCGATGACCAAACTCCCCTCGAAGAAAAATACTATCGCGCCCAGCTGGAACTGGCAAAGGAAGCCGGTTTGCCTGTGCAAATACACACACCGCACCGCGATAAGAAAAAAGGAACCCAGCGCAGCATGGATATTGCACTGGAGCACGGACTGGACCCTCACATGATCATTGTAGATCATAATAACGAAGAAACCGTGAAAGAAGTCCTCGATCGTGGCTTCTGGGCTGCATTTACCATCTATCCGTTCACTAAAATGGGGAATGAACGCATGGTAGCCGTGGTGAAGCAATACGGAAGCGAACGTATCATGGTCAATTCCGCCGCAGACTGGGGAATCAGCGATCCGCTGGCCGTTCCTAAAACCGCCGCTTTAATGCACGAAAGTGGTATTGACTTGAATGATATTCATTTGGTAACTTACACCAATGCTGTAAAAGCCTTCGCGCAGAGCGGACAGATTAATGAAGCAGATTTTGAAATTGCAGGAAATATTGATCAAAGTGAAAAATTTAACGGAAGCTCTATACTACGTGGAGGGCAGCAACCTCGAATCGACAAAAATACAACCATCATCCGGTAAAAGCCACACAGATCCGTTTCTGCTGGCAATGAACCATGAAAACCTAATTTTAAGGTGAGTTATATTGCTAGCAAATTGATTGGATATCTGCGCTTGATGCGACCAGCGAATATTGTCACTGCAATAGCAGATATATTGGCCGGTGTGGCCATATCTGGCTATTTCATAAATGTTTCATTCGCAACGCTTACATTGGATTTTACACTACCCGTAGTTTGTCTTTGCCTGGCTACTATTGGCCTTTACGGCGGTGGAGTAGTATTCAATGACGTATTTGATGCCACACTGGATAGTACCGAACGCCCGGAAAGACCCATACCAAGCGGTGTAATTTCCAAAACACAAGCCATCATACTCGGTAGTTATCTGCTCCTGGTAGGTATACTGGCCGCTTTTTCTGTAGGACGCCTCACAGGCTTTCCCGGCTGGCTGGCCATAGGCGTGGCGGCGAGCGCCCTCATATATAATAAATGGGGAAAACATCACCATTTTTTAGGACCATTTAATATGGGACTCTGTCGCGGATTGAATCTTCTGCTGGGGATCAGTATCGTTCCGGAAGCGCTGCAGGCTTACTGGTGGATGGGCTTTATCCCCATCCTGTACATTGCAGCCGTTACCAATATCAGCAGAGGAGAAGTACATGGTGGCAGCGTAAAAAGTTTACGCCTCACTGCTATTTGCTATGCCGTGGTATATATTACCATGGGATTCCTCGCTTTCCTGCATTATCGCATCTGGACAGCACTGCCTTTCATTCTGCTCTTCGCCATAATGATTAATGTGCCACTGTTCAAAGCCATGAAAAATCCTTCCGGCCCCAATATTGGTAAAGCCGTAAAAGGAGGTATCATCGCCCTCATAGCCATGAATGCCGCATGGATCGCCGCTTTTGCCACACTGCCCTTTGCATTGATTGTTTTATTGTTCCTGCCGGTTTCACTCATCTTAGGGAAACTCTTCGCAGTAACATAAAACAGCTGTTAGCGATTAGCTGTTAGCTATTAGTGTTTCAGATGAGCAGTGCTAATCGAAACGCTAATAGCTAAAAGCCAACAGCTAAAGCCAACAGCTAAAATCTAACCGCTACAATCTAACAGCTAATA
>NZ_DATCVJ010000196.1:0-15031 GCF_036566945.1 Chitinophaga sp.
GCCAGTTTTATGAATCATTCGGACTGGTGTACCTCGAAGCAGCTGCCTGCGGGAAAGCTGCCATCGCGGGAAACAGGGGAGGAACCAATGAAGCCGTGGTAGACGATGTAACCGGGTACCTGGTAGATCCGTTATCCAGAGAGGCCATTGTTGATAAAGTAGTACGCCTGTTGCAAGATAAACCGCTGCGTGAGCAGATGCAGACAAACGCACTCAAAAGAGCCACTGCCGATTTTTCAAATAAACGCATGGCAGAGAAAATAGTAAATTTTTGACCTGATGATGAGGAACCGAAGCGCCCATATTAATTTATTACTCCTGCTGAATTTCATTTTCGCATGTGTGGCAGGAATTGTGTCCACCAGCCTGGCCACTTTCCTGTTTAATGTGCTGTTGCTGACGCTGGGAGTGGGTTGTATCAATCTCCTTGCTAAAGACACTACAAAACAGCAATCTTCCATTAGTATCTTTCTTTCTTTTTTCCTGGTCTATGGTACTTATATGATGATCACCAACGAGATTTTTGTACATGACCCGTTTAAAGATATTTTCTACGCAAAAGATTCCGTTACCTTCTATACGTATATTGATAAAGTAGCCGGCGCGCGGAGCATCGGTGAAATTGGGACTTACTACAGCACCGACTTCTTTGCGAACGATTGGAAAGGTTTTGCTTATGTCTCTACCATCATCGCATTCATCGCAAAAGGAATAGACACTAACTCATTGCTGTTACAGAAATTACAGATTGTAGCCTGCTCCAGTGCCGTATTGGTCATCCTCTACAACTTACTGGCGAATTATATCACAGATGAGTACAGCGTTAAAATGACGGTCATCTACGGATTCCTTTCCTACAATTTCTTTTACTCCGCCATTTATCTGAGAGATGTACACATCGGTTTGTTTTTTGGCCTTTATTTCCTGCTGATCGTTTTCAGGAAAGGCTTTACCGGATTGATTTACTGCCTGCTGCTAACAGTGGTCATTTTCTTTTTCAGACCAGAGCACGGTTACTTCTCCGTGTCTTTTCTAATGGCGTATATCTATTTACTGGTAACAGACAAGAACAATAAAACCGCCAATAAATTTAAAATTCCCATCCTGATACTCCTGGCGCTTCCGGCGCTGACACAGATAGCTTTATTGAAGGATGGCCTAGATACAATTCAGAGTACCAGTGATAACTATCGGGATTTTTCTGCCGACAGCGCCGGTTTGGGCTCTTTTGGCAGCCAGCTGCTTCGTTTACCCTTTGGCGTGAGACATTTTGCAGTTGGATTATTTTCCCAGACACTTCCTTTTCCTTTTTACGCTGTTCTGCAAGAGAACCCGTTCTTTATACCCTGGGCCTTAGCGGCGCTCTTCTGGTTTATAGTGTGGGTGGTGATCATTTATACCACTGTGTTTAAACCACGGAATCCGCTATTCCAGTTTAAAGAACTGAATATCTTGTTCCTGATCTCCATTGTATTGGTCCTGGGGGCCAGCTCCAATGCGGATACACGAAGGATTATGTCGGTGTACCCGATTTTCTTTGTCATTTTTTCAGGCGGGATTTTATCATTGGCCAAAGCCAAAAGAAGGCAGATAGTCTTACAGGGACTGCTGTTTTACTTTACATTAATATTTGCATACGGCTTAATAAAGTAAAGTTGAAGATATGGATAAACGTACGCACATAGAAAGAGTTTCAGTGAGGAAATATGCAAGGATATTTGTAGTCATTGCAGGTTCCCTGCTATCCTCCTGCGCAAATACATTTTCTCAGAATGTGGCGAAAAACGCCACCCTGAGCGTTTCTCCGGCTCCCAACTATACATTAACAAAAGACAAGAGCCGCAAGGAAATGCTGGTCGACGGACAATATTCCAACATCCTTTTTTTCTGGAAAGATCCCGGAACCTTAGGCTGGCAGAATGTGAACCAGGTAACGATCGATTTCTCTTTTGATACGCCGGTGTCTGTTGCGGCCGTAAAGTTGCATACAGTAACCGGGCAAAAAGCGGAAGTAAATATGCCGTTGAGCGTATTGGTGTTTATGAGTAACGACCAGCAACACTGGCAGTATATCGGTGATATGATGGATAACCAATCCGCAAAGGATGAATACTATAAGATCATACCCTTGTCCTTAGACGGTATTCATGCCACGGGAAAATATGTGCGGGTGCTGGCGATTCCGAACGGCAGCTATCTCTTTACGGATGAAATACAAATCTTAGCGGGCGATAGCAACGTCGCCAGTCGGTCAGCAAACTATAAAGCAGTAAACACCAGCGATCTTCCTGGTTTTGTAAAACAATGCCGGGATGCTTCCATTGGACAACGTTTTTCAAAAGAAGAGAAAAGTGCCGCCGTTGCGAAAAGCGCACCGTTGTCGGCTATGGCGGTTGCTGCGCCCAACAATACGGGCGTAACCATGACACAGCTGGCATCTCCTTTTGCTACTGCTCTGCAGCCAGTGTCAACAACTACCCCGATCGAAACTTTTAAAGGATTATCCGACTACACAGGCTGGGTGATCTCCAACGGTACCGGCAAAAGTACGTCCGTTACGCTTTCCTTTACGGCTGGTTCTCCTGATCTCAGTGTGCATACTTATTGGGCTAAACCAGTGAAGAGCCGCGATTTCAAAGTAGTGCCGGATGCGCTGGCAGAGCTGAAAAGCGGTGCTGCCTTTGACCTGGCGGCGAACGAAACGAAAGTGATACTCATGAAAACCCAGGCCGGCAACGCAGGCAATTATAAAGTATCGCTGAATTTACAAGGTCAGGGAATTAATGTCAGCAAACAGCTGAGCGTAAATGCAGGCAGCCCTTCGCTGGCTGCATTTACGAATCTCAAACCGGATGTAAATGTTTGGGCCTATTTCAACTATCCGCTGCTGGCTGGCCGTCAGGCAAGCACCCGTCAGGATCTCCTGAATCACTATGTAAATACTTTCGTGATCCCGCCGGGAATATTGTTGCCTAACCTGCCGGTAGATAAAAATGAAAAACTGAAAGCTTATCTGCAAAACATGAAAGGGTTCGACCAGGTACTGCTTTATCTTGATTTTTCTGTTAATGGAAAATCTGATTTCCTATCTGACGCCTGGAAACAATCCTTCCTGAAATGGTACGACGATATCCTGAAAGTGATTGTCAGTGGCGGTGTATCCGCAAATAGGGTATACCTGTACCCGTTTGATGAAGTGAAACCCACACAGGTAAATGCGTTTAAACAATTTTCTGATTGGATAAAATCGGTACGGAAAGGCACCCCCATTTTTGCCACTATTTCCAACGCCGGCACTTTAAATACTATTGGCCAGAACATCGATATTTCACAGGTATTTTATAACAATAAAATCATCAGGGAGAATCAGGAAAGCAGATCTTCCCGTGGTAAAACCTGGTTATACGATATCAAGAAACCAACAAAGTCATTATCTCCGTACGGATATTATCGCTTAATGGCCTGGAAGGCTTATGCAGCGGGGATTACCGGCATTGGTTTCTGGCAGTACGGAGATGTAGGCCATGAAGCCAATGCTACTTCCGTATGGGATGACTTTGATGGTAAGTCGGCCGATTTCGCTGTCATTTATGATGATGGCAATCAGGTATTGTCCAGCAGAAGATGGGAAGCCTTTAAAGTGGGCGTAGAAGATTACATGCTTCTGTCGGCCTATGCAAAGAAAACAGGTGCATCCGCAGCGATGGAACTCTGCCGCAGTGTACTGGCAAATGAAGATAAAACGTCGCAGGCAGATGATGCTCGGAAAAAGATCATTAAAGCATTAGAAAATTAAGCAGATAACTATGAGGAAACCGGAACTATTGATACTGGCCACTATGCCTCCACCCATCGGTGGCGTGACAATTCACGTCAAGCGACTTACGCAGTTCCTGGATAATAACGATTACGCATACACTTTTACCGACCTGAAAAGAACTACTCCGGGCGCCACTGTGAAAGCCATCTGGAAACACCGGTTTATTCATTGTCATCTGTCCAATTCACTGGTAAGATGTGCTTTGGTGACCGCAGGTGCAGTATTGGGCAAGAAAATTGTATTTACGTTCCACGGAAACATCGGACGGTACAATATGGTGAAGAACCTGGCAGATAAATGGTCCTTCCGGCTGGCATACCTGCCTATTGTCATGAATCAGAAAAGTATGGATATCGGCAGCCGGCTAAATAAACACACCAAATTTATCCCGGCATTCATTCCACCGGGAAATGAGGAGCCATTGCCAGCGGAGTTGAAAGCCGAAATAGTGCAAAGGCAAAAGACCGCCAGTATTATTTGTGCTACCAACGCCTATGGTGTAACGATCGATAAAGAAGGGAAGGAAGTATACCAGCTGTCATTGCTGGTAAAAATCTTTAACGATTTGCCGGAAGCATGCCTGATTATTTCTGATCCTTCCGGGAATTATAAAAAATATTTTGAGCGTACTGGTTGTAGTCTCTCTCCGAATATTTTATTAATCGATAAGCAGCACAGCTTTTTTGAAATATTAAAAGTGTCGGACGTGTTTTTACGGATCACCACTACCGACGGTGATTCTTTATCTGTAAAAGAAGCCTTGTTTTTACAGAAACAGGTACTGACAACAGATGTGGTAGATCGTCCGGCAGGTGTTCAACTGGTGCCGCTGAACGATGCCGCCATCACACAGGCGATCCGTAATTTGAAAAAAGGAACGAATGATGACAACAGGATCCAGCTAAAAAATGGAGCTGCTGAACTACTGGACCTGTATAAAGAGGTCATCAATTAGAAATAAAGGAAGTATGAGTTTGATCGTTTTTGTTAAAGAGAATGTAAATATAAATAGCCCTTTTATAGGGAAGGCCCTTTCTTTAATTCCTTTTGGAAGCAGGCCTGGCATAGGTAGCGTGTACCAGAAAAGAAGGTCGGATATCGCCACCTACGAATCACTGGATATGGAAGGAAAAAGAGCATTTATATTTCAACGCTTTCGCAGCATCTTGAACTATGCGTATGAGCGGGTACCATTCTATAAAACTTTCTATGACGAAAAAAGATTTTCGCCACGGGACCGGCAATCCTTTGATGACATTAAACAGGTACCGGTTGTAAGCAAGGAAATATTAAAACTGTATAGCGTAGAGGACAGAACCGCCTATGTAAAGGATAAGTACCTGGTCAACACAGACCGGTCCTCTGGTAAACCGCTGTCGTTCTATGTTTCGGCAAAGGTGATTGCGAATGAGTGGGCCCATATGCATCGCATCTGGCAATGCCTGGGGTATAAGCCCGGCAGCCTGAAGCTGACCTTTGCCGGTAAAAGTGAGTGCCGGAAAAATTGTGTGGAATACGATGCCTTACGTCATCGCTATGCAGTAAATATTTATGCAGATCCGGCACTATGTGCAACGGAACTGAAGAAAATCCTGAGAAAACAACGCATTGAGTTTTTACACGGCTATACCAGTGCGCTGTACGAATTCAGTTTGTATTGCAGGGATCATGATCACGAATTAATAGGGCTGCTTAAAAAGAACCTGAAAGGCGCCCTTTTAAGCGCGGAGTATCCCACACCTTTGTTCAGGGATACCATTGAGAAAGTATTTAATATACCCAGCATCTCCTGGTACGGCCGTACAGAAAGAAGTATACTGGCATATGAAAGCGCGAAGTACGTGTACACGCCTTTCCAGACTTACGGATATACGGAAGCGTTAGATAATGGTTCAAACAAAGGTGTGCAAAACCTGGTGGGAACCAGCTTTTATAACCTCGCCTCTCCTTTAATCAGGTATGATACCTGCGATGAAATAGGAGAAGTAAAAACAGATGATGGGATATTGCAGTCATTTTCTATTGCAGGTAAACGGGCAGGAGATTTTATACTGGATGCAAAGCAGAAAAAGATTCCTTTAACAGGACTTATTTTTGGCCGCCATCACCGCTTGTTAGATGTTTGCTCACATCTCCAGATTGCACAACAAGCGCCTGGACAGGCCACCATCCTGTATGTATTATCTGATACCATCCAGGACTTACAACACCCGGAGAAATTATTTGATAACAGTAATGTAGATATACAGTTCGAATTCCGATTAATTGACCGTCCTATAAAAACCATTTCAGGAAAGGTAAACCTATTGGTGAATGCTACTGAAGTAACAAATTAATTATTAAAGAAATGAAACAACTGATTCAGTCTTTCAAAACAGGAGAAACAATATTAGAAGATGTACCGGCTCCGGGCGTGAGCAGGGGCGGTGTACTTATTCAAACTACCCGTAGCCTTGTATCACTTGGAACGGAACGTATGCTGGTGGAATTCGGGAAAGCGAATCTGATCCAAAAAGCCCGGCAGCAACCCGATAAAGTAAAACAGGTACTGGATAAGGTGAAAACGGAAGGCTTAATGCCAACACTGGAAGCCGTATTTAATAAATTGGGACAACCACTTCCGCTGGGATATTGTAACGTAGGAAAAGTGATTGCGGTAGGGGAAGATGTACATGAATTTAAAGTGGGCGACCGCGTAGCATCCAACGGACAGCATGCGGAGTTTGTAAGCATTCCCCAGAACCTGGTGGCGGCTATTCCCGACAACGTGTCGGATGAAGAAGCTGCTTTCACGGTGATCGGGTCTATCGGTCTGCAAGGAATCAGGTTATGTAACCCTACTCTGGGAGAAACCATTGTGGTAATAGGTTTGGGGCTGATCGGTCTCATGACAGCCGGCTTACTGGTGGCAAACGGATGCCGCGTAATTGGAATCGATCTCGATGCAAAGAAAATAGCCCTCGCCCGGGAGAAGGGTATCATCGGTATCAATCCGAGAGAAGGCAGCGATGTGGTGAAGTCAGTGATGGATCTTACCGGCGGCATCGGCGCCGACGGTGTGATTATCACCGCCTCCGCCAAAACGGATGATATCATTTCCCAGGCTGCCCAGATGAGCAGAAAACGCGGCAGGGTGGTGCTGGTAGGCGTAATCGGACTGAATATCAGCCGGGCAGAGTTTTATGAAAAAGAACTCACCTTCCAGGTATCCTGTTCGTATGGCCCTGGCCGTTATGACGAAAACTACGAACAACGTGGACAGGACTATCCGTTGCCATTTGTGAGATGGACAGAGAAACGGAACTTTGAAACAGTACTGCAGGCCATCGGATCCGGAAAGCTGGATGTTGGGTCGCTCATTACAGAGCGCATACCACTCGCTGAATACCAGAAAATATACGGAGATATTGGTCATAGCAACTCCATCGCCTCTATCCTCGTATACCCCGAACAAGCCGCCGCAGAGCGGGTTGTAAAGGTAATACCCGGCGCTTCCTTCAATGGTTCAAAAGGCGTATTCGGGATCGTAGGGGCAGGGAATTTTACCAAAATGACCATGCTGCCCGCCCTGGAGAAAGTAGGCGCCAATATTAAATTTATTGCTAGCGCCGGTGGTGTTACAGGCACCGCACTGGCTAAAAAACATAAGATCGCATACAGTACAACGGATTACCAGGAATTGCTGAAAGATGCGGATACAGACGCGGTGCTGATTACCACCCGGCATAATGCCCACGCTGCTATGGTCACTAAAGCCTTGCAGGCAGGTAAACACGTGTTTGTAGAGAAGCCGCTGGCCCTTAACCAGGAAGAACTGGGCAGGATCATTGCTGCCTACAACGGATCAGTAACCCTCACCGTCGGCTTTAACCGCCGTTTTTCTCCGCATGTGCAGAAAGTAAAACAACTCGTGGGCAACGCACCCATGAATATCATCGCTACTATGAATGCGGGCGCTATACCGGCGAACGTTTGGGTGCATGACATGAAAGTAGGTGGTGGCCGCATCATCGGCGAAGCCTGCCACTTTATTGACCTGATCACTTATCTGACAGGCAGCAAAGTGAAGGCCGTTTGTATGAATGCCATGGGACAAAATCCAGCAGAAAACACAGATAATGCTTCTATCCTGTTGCAATATGAAAATGGCTCTACCGGCGTAATTAACTATTTCTCCAATGGTTCCAAAGCATATGCAAAAGAAAGAATAGAAGTATACTCACAGGAACGTACAGCAGTTATCGATAACTATCGTATTACCGAAGGATACGGCTTCAAAGGTTTTACCAGGTTAAAAACAAGTATCGACAAAGGGCATAAAGCCCAGTTCCAGCTGTTGACAGAACGTATCAAAAACGGCGGTGCTGCACTGATTCCTTTTGAAGAGATTATCAATACCACGCTGGCCAGTTTTGCTGCCATTGAAAGCCTGAAACAAGGAGGCTGGATACCGGTAGAACCATTGGTAGCAACGGAGAAATCCCGTGCAGGGAAAACAGAAATACCGCAGGTGGCAGCGGTATAATAAAAGCCATATTTTAAGCACCATATTGTAGAAACCATATAGAAAAACCATATCGATATGAAGTTAACCATCATTGCGGGCGCGCGCCCCAATTTCATGAAAATAGCTCCTATTATTGCTGCCGTTCAGGAAAAGCGAAAAGAAGGCTATGACATCAGTTACCGCCTGGTACATACCGGTCAGCACTACGACAAAAACATGAGCCAATCATTTTTTGAACAGTTGGGTATCCCGGAGCCGGACGCGAATCTGGAGTCTGGTGGCGGCTCACAGGCAGAACAAACCGCCAATATCATGATCCGCTTTGAGAAGGAACTGACAGCGCATCCCTGTGATCTGTTGCTGGTAGTAGGCGATGTAACTTCAACCCTTGCCTGCGCCATAGTAGCCAAGAAAATGAAAATTAAAGTGGCGCATGTGGAAGCGGGTATCCGCTCCGGCGATATCACCATGCCGGAAGAAATTAACCGCCTGGTAACGGATTCCATTACAGATTACTTCTTCACTACCTCCGTTATTGCGAATACCAATTTGCAGAAAGAAGGAAAAACACCAGACCAGATCCTGTTTGTAGGTAATACCATGATCGATACCTTACTGAAACAACGCAGCCGCTTTACACCACCTGCTATCTGGGAACAGGCCGGTCTGCTGCCACAGCAGTACATCGTAATGACCCTGCACCGCCCGGCGAATGTAGACGAAGAAGAAAACCTCGCCTTGCTGATCAATGAAATTATGCTTCATAGCCAGCAATTACCTGTCATCTTCCCGGTGCATCCCCGTACCGCTAAGAACCTGGAAAAAATTGCCGTGGCACATCCGCGCTTACACCTGGTAGAACCATTGGGCTACCTGGAATTCAATTACCTGGTAGAAAACGCGAAGGCCGTGATTACAGACTCCGGTGGTATTACAGAGGAAACCACGGTAATGGGCGTGCCTTGTATGACGCTGCGGGATTCTACAGAAAGACCGGAAACCTGCATCACAGGTACCAATGAACTGCTGGGAGTGGATCCTAAAGCATTGGCGCCGGCTATGCAGAAATTATTCGCAGGTCAGTGGAAGAAAGGTAGTATCCCCGCATTATGGGATGGCAAAACAGCAGAAAGAATCACAGCGCATTTAACACAAATATTTGCCGTAAAACAGCAACAGACAGAAGTGGTATGAGTAGTTTGAATACAGTAATAAATGGACTGAAGGTAGTGCGGAATATGGGCTGGCGTTATGTGGCATTCCGTTCTGTTCATGAGTTGAACCGCAGGACCGGGCGCCTTAAAAAGCGTTTCCCACAGGCGCCTGCGTTTCAGCGTTACCTGTCATTAGACGAGTGGAAGGAACAATCTGTTGCTTTCTTTTTTCAGAGCCGGGAAGAGGTGTCTGCTCCGCGGAACCCTTCGCCGGCGCTGGCAGAGCGGTTTAAACAGATCAAAAACGGAAAGCTTACTTTTTTCAATGGCGCTACTTTATCGCTTGGCAAAGACTTTCCCTGGATGAAGAATCCCGATTCGGGATTTATGTATAATGGTGAACAGCACTGGACGGAAGTAAATGACTATTCCGCCGAAGCGGGCGATATCAAATACGTATGGGAGAAAGCCCGCTTTGCTTACCTGTATGATATTATCCGCTATGATCATCATTTTGAAAAAGACAACGCGGCATTGGTGTTTGGCGACATCCTGTCGTGGATCAGCGGCAATAAAGTAAACAGCGGTCCGCATTATAAATGCAGCCAGGAAATCAGTCTGCGGGTATTGAACTGGACCTTTGCCCTATACTTCTACCGGAATTCACCGGCGCTTACGGAAGAAATTTTTGACCAGATCCAGTATGCCATTTACTGGCAACTGCATCACGTATTTCACAATATTAATTTTTCACGCATCGCGGTGCGTAACAACCATGCTATCACCGAAACGCTGGCATTATATCTCGGTGGATTGTTGTACCCTTCCCTACCCGGCGCCGCTGCCTGGAAAGAGCAGGGCCGGAAATGGTTTGAAGAGGAAATCGCTTACCAGGTGTATGACGACGGTACCTTCCTGCAGTTTTCGATGAACTATCACCGCGTGGTGATCCAGTTGTTTACCTGGGCGTTGCGCCTGTCGGCACTCAACGGGGAATCTTTTGCACCACATGTAAAAGAGAGAGCAACAAAATCGCTGCGCTTTTTACGTGTATGCATGAACGATGGAAACGGCTGGTTGCCCAATTATGGCGCCAACGACGGTGCCTTGTTCTTCCGCCTGAATGATCAGCACTACCGCGACTATCGCCCGCAACTCCAGGCGCTGGCCACGCTGCTGCAAATGGATGCGGAATTTCCGGAGATCGATGAGGACCTTTATTGGTACGGACTGTTTCCGGCAGAGGGCGATTCCACCGTACTGGAAATAGGTAAAACCCTGTACTCATTTCCCGAAGGTGGTTATTTTATCTGTAGGGAGATGGAAACACTCACTTTCCTGCGTTGCGGAAATCACCGCGACAGGCCTTCGCAGGCAGACAACCTGCATCTGGATATCTGGCATAAAAATGAAAACCTGCTGATGGATGCAGGCAGCTATAAATATAACACCGATGAAGAAACGCTGCGTTACTTCATGGGCACCGCTTCGCATAATACCGTCATGCTGGATAACTACGACCAGATGCTGAAAGGCCCCCGTTTTATCTGGTACAACTGGACACAATGTTCACGTGCAAGGATATACGAAACTACTGATGAATATATCTGGGAAGGCGCCGTCAGTTGCTTCCAGCATGTGGGCGCGGATATTATCCATATCCGCCAGGTGCGGAAGAAGAAGAATGCTACGGTATGGATCATCAAAGATCATATCCAGCATAAGCCCACCCATCTTGTGATGCGGCAACTATGGCATACCAGCGCACCGGAGAAATTAATCACAAAGGCGGAAGACAGCAGTGGCGCCATTTTACAGCCACTGTGTAAACCGGGCATGTATTCATCTCTCTATGGTGTAAAAGAAAAAAACAGCAGTATCATATTTACGACAAACGCAGATACCATCATTACTGAGATCATAATATAATTATCCATGAAAATTTTATTAGTACACCAATACTTTTTGGAAGAAGATGATCCGGGAGGCTCGCGGTGGAATGAAATCACGAAGTCCTGGACAGAACAAGGCGCGGAAGTAACGGTGCTGGGGGGGATGATGCATTACAACGGTTCCGCAAAAAGGGACGAGTACAAAGGAAAATACTTTGTAAAGAAACAACAGGGACTGGTAACAGTTTGGCGCTGCCATGTATCGGAATCCTATAATGCTAATTTCCTTGGCCGGCTGTGGGGATATTTCTCCTTTATGTTTTCTTCTCTCTGGGCAGGTCTCTTCAAGGCCAAAGGGAAGTTCGATGTGGTGGTGGTTACCTCTCCGCCTTTATTTGTAGGCTTCTCGGGCTATGTGTTGTCCAGGTTGAAACGCATGCCATTGATCTTTGAAGTGCGTGATCTCTGGCCGGAATCGGCCATTGATACGGGCGTATTGAAGAATAAACTCGTCATAAAACTGGCCTATTGGGTAGAGGATTTTATTTACCGGAAAGCAGACCTGATCAACGTCTTAACGCCCGCATTTTTTAATACCCTGCGGGATAAGAAAAAAGTACCGGAACAGAAACTGCTCTTCATTCCCAACGCGGCAGATTTTTCCTTGTCGGACCACCTGCTGCAATCCTTTGACAGTACCGCTTTCCGTCAGCAACATCAGTTGGAAGGAAAATTCGTGATCACCTACGTTGGTGCACATGGTGTGGCCAACCACCTGGAACAGATCCTGGATGCCGGTAAAGCACTGGAAGATACTTCCGTGTTATTCCTGCTGATAGGACAGGGAATGGAGAAACCCAGATTGCAACAACTCGCTGCTGATAAAGGCGTAAAGAATGTACGTTTTCTGGATGCCGTACCGAAAGCCGAAGTGTTCAAATACATCCTCGCGTCTGAAATGGGCGCTTCGGTGTTAAAAAGAGTAGACACCTTTAAAACGGTATACTCCAATAAAACTTTCGACTATATGGCCTGTAAGAAGCCTATCCTGATGGCCATCGATGGCGTATCAAGAGAACTGGTGGAAACGGCCGGCGCGGGTTGCTACGTGGAGCCGGAAAATATCGCCGCCTATAACACGATTATCCGGAGTTATTTACAAGACCCACAACGCCTGCAACGCGAAGGAGAGAGCGGCTTCCAGTATGCAAAACAAAACTTCGACCGGCAGGTACTGGCACTCCGCTATCTGAATCATATCCGGCAAAAAATATCAAAAGAAATAAAGTCAACCGATGCATTGGTACAGGAATCTATTTAAACCATTCGTGGATATCACCGCAGCACTGCTGGCACTGGTAATACTATCACCGGTGATGGTGGTGTTGATGATATTACTGACCATTGCCAACAGTGGAAAGCCTTTCTTTTTGCAACCGCGTCCCGGTAAAAATGGACGCATTTTCCGTGTCATCAAGTTCAAAACCATGAACGACCGGAAAGGCCCCGACGGCCGGTTGCTGTCGGATGAAATCAGGCTCACCCCTGTAGGAAAATTTGTCAGGAAAACATCGCTCGATGAAATTCCACAGTTGATCAATGTGTTAAAGGGAGATATGAGCCTGATAGGCCCGAGACCTTTGCTGGTAGACTATCTCCCGTTGTACAATACCATGCAGCATCGTCGTCATGAAGTACGCCCCGGCATCACTGGCTGGGCGCAGGTAAATGGCCGCAATGCGATCAGCTGGGACCAGAAGTTTGCATATGATGTGTGGTATGTAAATAATATCAGTCTTGCCCTGGATCTGAAAATAGTCTGGATGACGGCGCAGAAGGTGATTAAATCCGAAGGGATTAGTGCCGCTGGCGCGGCCACAATGGAACGTTTCATGGGCAATGGGTAAAATAATTAAATAGTTAGCACGATGTATTTATACGGCGCCAGCGGACACGCAAAAGTGATCATCGAAATATTACAATCCATGGGAACTCCCGTGGAGGGGCTGTTTGATGATAACCCGGATATAAAACAGATCTGGCAGTACCCGGTGATGAAGTATGCACCGGCATTGGTATCTCCGGAGATCATTATCTCCATTGGTAAAAATCTGATCCGGAAAAAAATAGCAGAACAACTGCCCGGTCGCTTCGGTATCGCCCTGCATCAAAGAGCCAATGTATCTCCAACCGCCATGATTGCGGAAGGAACGGTAGTGATGGCAGGTGCTACAGTCAACGCGGATGTGCTGATCGGCAGGCATTGCATCATCAACACCAATGCTTCTGTTGATCATGAGTGTGTACTGGAAGATTTCGTGCATATCTCTCCCAACGCAACATTATGTGGCAATGTGAGGGTGGGAGAAGGAACGCATATCGGCGCCGGCGCCGTGGTGATTCCTGGTGTTGTCATTGGCAAATGGGCCGTGATCGGCGCAGGAGCCGTTGTAACAAAAGATATTCCTGATCAGAGTCTGGCGGTGGGAAACCCCGCACGTAAAAGATAAACAAGAAAATTGTCAGTATGAACAATCAAAAAATATGGTTATCCTCGCCCCACATGGGAGCAAAGGAATTTGAATTTGTAAAGGAAGCATTTGATACCAACTGGATCGCTCCCTTAGGACCACATGTCGATGGTTTTGAAAAAGACCTGTCGGCATACACACACGCTGCACACGTGGCTGCATTGTCGTCCGGAACGGCGGCCCTTCACCTCGCCCTGATACTGGCAGGCGTAGGCCCCGGCGATGAAGTGATCTGTCAAAGTATGACCTTTTCCGCTTCAGCCAATCCGATCGCTTATCTAGGCGCCACACCGGTGTTTGTAGACAGTGAAACCAGTACCTGGAACATGGATCCGGTATTGCTGGAACAGGCCATCAAAGACAGGATAGTAAAAGGCAAAAAGCCTAAAGCCATTATCCCGGTTCATTTATACGGCATGCCCGCTCAGATGAACGAGATCATGGAAATAGCCAATCGCTATGATATTCCCGTGATTGAAGATGCTGCGGAAGCACTGGGATCAAAGTACCAGGAGCAGTCATGTGGCAGCATCGGTAAACTCGGTATCCTCAGCTTTAACGGCAACAAAATTATTACCACTAGTGGCGGCGGCGCCCTGATAGGTAATGAGGAAGCACTCATCAGCAAATCGCGCTTCCTGGCTACACAAGCCCGCGATGCAGCTCCGCATTACCAGCATAGTCACATCGGTTACAATTACCGGATGAGCAACGTATGCGCTGCCATTGGCCGCGGACAAATGACCGTGCTCGACGAAAGAGTGGCGCAACGCAGAGCCAATTATCAACATTATGTGGAGCAGTTATCAGATTTACCGGGTATCTCTTTTCTGGCAGAACCAACCGGTTTTTTCAGCAACCGCTGGCTCTCTGCTATTTTGATTGACCCCGCTGTGAGCAATGGTATTACCCGCGAAACGGTACGACTGGCACTGGAAAAAGAGAACATTGAATCCAGGCCATTGTGGAAGCCGATGCATATGCAACCTGTTTTTAAACAGGCGCCCGCTTATGTAAATGGCGTTTCCGAATCACTATTCGACAACGGACTGTGTTTGCCCAGCGGATCTAATCTAACTACAACTGATCTTACAAAAATTACCAACCTTATAAAAACTTTATTTACG
>NZ_DATCVJ010000197.1:0-4326 GCF_036566945.1 Chitinophaga sp.
AGAAAAAGCGAAAGAAGTTTATAAAGGATTTATTCCTTTAACGCCACAGGATGTAGCAGATGTGGTATACTATTGCACCACCCTGCCAGCCCATGTTTGCATTAATGATCTGGTAATGACACCTTTACAACAGGCCAATGCTTATTACATAGATAAAAAATAACACATAGATGTGATTTTATGGTCTCGCGAGAGTTTTTATATTTGGAAACATTTATATATTTTTTGCCCATATACTACTATCCGGCAAAAAATCTATGCCAATGCGACTAAACCAGACTATCCAAACATGAAACCATATCCCTATGCTTACATTTATCACTATGTACTTGTTACGTCTGTACTATCCCACGTGGAAAGAAGGATGGCGCCTCTATTTCGGCAGCTCTCGCAAGAGCAATTACGGTCGTTGGGCATCGCGTAAAGATTGGGCCGGACAAAAAGGCTTTTCTTTGGGTTACAGCTGAGAATTTTTTCAATTTGGGATGTAGTTTTTTTCAGGAGAACATCTTTGAAAATCATCTACATCCCAATTTTTTTTAGTGCTGATACCAGTCTAGGGAAGCGCTATTCTACTTACCACTACCTCACTGCTGCTGCCATTACGTTGCTTATAAGCCAGCAGTGCTTTGTTCTCTTCCACCGCAGTAATCACCGGAAAATTTGCATAGCTGCTATCTGTTGTCAGCATGCCTGCCTGTATCGTTTTACCATCGGCCGCTTTGTATTGAAACCCTACCCTGCTGTTGAAATCATTTTTCCATTTTACCGGTTCATCCCACACCACCAGGAGCTGATCATTTACGGTGGTCATTTGCGGATGTTTGGCCATTGATGCTTTACTCAGGGATTCCCTTTGCGTATAGGTTTGTCCGTTATCCACAGAGCGGCAATAAAAGGCCCCCTGTCCTCCGCCCATCGTAAACCAGGCAAAATGCAACCCTGTGCTGTTGGCCGTCAGCGTAGGTCCTGTATGGGGGCAACCATTCACCACCCAGTTGTCGGCGCTGATGCGCACCGGCGCAGAAAATGATTTGCCTCCATCCCTGGATACCTGGTGTACCATATCACGAATAGAATCGTTGATAATATCCCGATATGCCAGATGTATGTTACCATTATCTGCTACATACATTTTGGTACGGCAACACTGGCAGATAGTCGTCGCCACCGGCATAGCAGATTGAAAGCCCTTTTGTCCGTTTGTAACTGCAAAATAAAGCGTTGATCCTTCTGCGTTGGTTTCCTTCCGGTTGTCCAGCCAGATAGCCGCCGCTTCGCCTCCAGGTAATAAAGCCATATCAAAGTAACGCTGGTCATATCCAGCGGTATCTGTTACCAGCGGCACCGCTGCCTGCCAGGTTTTGCCATGATCAAAAGACTGTGTATACATCACTTTTCCTGCATACTTATTACGCGGATCATTGGCCTCTACCCCAAACAATGCAATGATATTTCCGCCCGGTTTAAACAACAGCTTCGGGAGATTTTCATCATGCGGAAAAACACCTGTGGTAGCAGGTATTACTACAGGCTCAGAAAACGTATGTCCGTTATCGTTAGACACCGCATAGTACATTAAACCGGTATCTGCACTACTATCTTTCTCCACCCAGCTAATCACGGGGTGACCATCTGTATCTTTTGTAATAAAAGGACAGGAAGCATCTTTTCCTGCATGTGATACCACCACCGCTGCTTCCGGCTGTATCCCGCTACGGTGGCAGGATAACGTCAACAACAACAATATTGCGGCTACCATTGGTTTCATATTCTTAATTTTTTCCGGTAAATGTATAAGCAACACCAAAGTTGAATGTTTGCCTGGGGCCTACCCTGTATGTTTTTCCATAAGCAGATTTCTCTGCTGTAGTGGCATACAACTGATCACCAATGTTCATGCAGTTGAGCCAGCATTCAAAACCTTTAAATGCATATCCAGCCCTTGCATTAAACAGATCATATCCATTATATACCGAAGTATTGGCAGCATCCATAAAGTATTTACCTATATGCTGCCATTCCGCGCCTATCCTGAAACCTTTCAGGACAGCCGGTTTCCAGGTAACCTCTGTGTTGGCAATCCATTTAGGCGCACCATTCATCTGGTTATCGGTATATACTTTATTTCCATCTGCATAAGCTTTAAAAAGATGCTCCGCGTAAGTACCACTGCTGCGGATCAGCAAACTGCCAATGGGCGCATATTTTACATTCCACTCTACACCGCTATGCGTGGTAGCGCCGGTATTCCTGTTTTCATACACACCATCTGCATTTCTCACACTGATAATTTCGTTACTGCCATTCATGCGGTAAATACTCAGATCTGCATATCCTTTATGCTTTGCAAATCCGAACCAGCCTCCTGCTTCATAGTTTTGATAAGTAGCAGATTTCAACACCGGCACTTTTACACCGGTATAAAGTTCTGAGATATTAGGCGGCGCAAAACCAACACTGTAATTAGCATACAAACCACGATTGTTACCCAGGTTGTAAGTAAGTCCCAGCTTAGGTGTGAGCGCATTAAAATTATTACGTTCGCTGGGCGCACCGGTGTAAGCAGACGGTGTTAAATGGTTCTCGAAATTATAATCCATCCGGTCGTAGCGCAATGCGGCTACCACTCTCATTTGTTGTATGGGCGAAAATTCAAACTGCGTGTATACAGCACTGTTAAGCAGTCCTACCCGGTAATCTGTTAATACAGAATCCGTTTGGCGGTAGCTGGCGTAATAACCCGCTGCATCTTTTGTAATGGCAATATAATCGGCCACATAGGTAGCAGGACTATAGTCAGCGCTCACACCGGCTATCAACGCAGCATCCTTCCAGTGAAACTGTTTCTTATGTTGTACAATCACACCATAGCTGTTAAACCCATCGCTGTTGATTTGCCCGTTTGCTTTTTGCGTACCCTTTACGTCCTGGATTGCATAAAAGGGATTTTGCCCGATGGTATTATTACGGAAGAAAGCCGTAAAAGTTGTATGGTTGCTGCTATTCCATTCATGATCCAGCGTGCTGCGCACACGCAATGCTTTCACTTCCCGATAGGTAAACGTTTGGAAATTGCGATAATCTTTTGCAAAGAAATGCGTGCTATCCAGGCCACCCGTTTGGTCCGTTTTGTAATTGATCAGGGTAGCGGCATTCGTCCATTTCGTTTTTTCATTGATCTGGTAGTCTACTTTCGCCGTCAATGCCAGTTTATGAAAATCACTATGATCCATGTAGCCATTGCTTTGATTGGCGTAATAACCACTTACTGCAAAACCTGCTTTTTTAACGGTATTGGATACACTGAAGTCGGCCCTTTTATATCCCCAGTTGCTGCCTTCCAACTGGATTTTGGCAGTAGGCACCAGCGTAGGTGAGGCCGTAATAAAATTCACTGCACCCCCTACCGCTTCGCTGCCATATAAAGAAGAGGCAGGTCCGCGAATGACTTCAATATTCCTCAGTGCAGCCATATTAATTTCTATCAGCGCATTGTGGTTGAAGTCCCCGATGGTTCTGATAGGTATCCCATCTTCCAGATACAAAAACAGGCTTTTATAGCCAATAGGCTGACTGATAGCCATGGTGTGCTGCTCATTGCCCAAATCCACCATATAAACGCCGCTCACCTTATTCAACACCTGATCCAGCGTGGTAGCTTTAGTATCGTTTAATGTTTGGGGAGAAATGGTACTGACGGCCACCGGCACAGCGGTGCGCTCCTGCTTATCTCTCGAAGAAGAAACGATGATTTCATTCAGGTTAGTGGTTCTTTGCCGGAGGTAAATCACGGGCGTATGGGCGGCAACATCAGCGGGTATTTGCCGGGAGATGTAGCCAATATAAGATACTTCTATAGAGTCGGTAGTGGCCGCGGATAATTCATATTTCCCCTGTGCATTGGTATTACAGCCCGCTGCAGCATGCAGCAGTCTTACATTCACACCAGGTAAAGCTTCTTTTGTCTCCGCATCAGCCACGCGCCCACGTAGTTGCTGTGCATTACTGCCATAGGCAGCCATACACGCAATGATGAGTACACAACATTGTTTCATGTAAATAAAATAGTTTACTGTTTGCGGTAAGCAAACAGAGTTAGTCAGGTAGTGTAAAGGAAGGTTACGAAACTACTGACTGCGGCGGGTGGAAAACCGAACATACGAGTGTATTCGGGCAGGGGTCCTTATAAAAGGAAACGAAAATGATCTGGTCAGGAGGTGGTGCTGCATTAAACGACTGAATCGCTTCTACAAACATCACTTCATATTTTTCTCTGTTGTTACTATTATTCTGGTCTTGCCGGGCATCCCGATCGAGCTCTTT
>NZ_DATCVJ010000198.1:0-2237 GCF_036566945.1 Chitinophaga sp.
ATCTATAAAAGTACCGTTATATGGATTGCTGAGATCTTTAAAATCAACGATAGGAGCATCCCTCGGTTGCTGATATATGGAGGCGTAAGTGGAGTTTGTTTGTCCGCCTAAGGGCAACTGGCTGGAGATATTCGTATATCCGATAGATGCCTGGCTGGAGAATTTCTCGGAAAACTCAGAAGAACCGCTAAACCTCACACTATACTTATTGTAGTTGGTGGTAGGAACAACGCCTTTATTGTTTAATGCGCCGACAGACAGGAAATAAGTGGATTTCTCGTTGCCACCTGAAACAGTAAGATTATTATTAAAGGTTTGGCCAAGGTCAAAGAAATTCTTTACGTTGTTGGGAATGGCTTTATATGTTTTTAGCTGTTGTTTGCCATCAATAACTTGTCCGAATGGTCTTTCTTTACCGTCGAAAGCCTCGCCCCAGCTGAAGTTTTCCCTTCTGTCGTCGGGAATACCATCCAGGTTGCCTTCTCCGAATTCATTCTGGAAGGTGGGATATTTCAGGATGCTGGATAACTGGTAACTGCTACTGAAATTGATTTGTGCCGGTGAATTCTTTTTACCTTTTTTAGTAGTAATCAGGATAGCGCCGTTGGAAGCGATACTGCCGTACAATGCAGCAGCAGCAGGTCCTTTCAGTACAGTGATACTTTCGATATCATTCGGGTTGATATCATTTCCCCTGTTACCATAATCTACCTGGTTATTCAGGAAATCGGCATTCCGGATGTTATCATTACTAACAGGAATACCATCAATAACAAATACCGGCTGGTTACTACCACTGAAGGAAGTAGGACCGCGCAGGGTAATTCTGGAAGAAGCACCCGGCGCATATCCTGAGGTGATGCTCAAGCCGGCTACCTTACCTGTTAAGGCATTGATAGGGCTCACGTTTTCGCCGATGTCTTCTTTATTGATGGTTGCTACCGCATAACCGAGACTTCTTTTCTCTCTCTTCACACCCTGTCCTGTTACTACTATTTCTGTTAAAGAAGTGCGGAGAGACTGTAAGGAAACATTGTATTTAAGACTGGAAGTGACAGGCACTTCTTTATCGTTGTAGCCGATGAACGTAAATACAAGTATATCGCCTTGTGATACCGTTAATGAAAAGTCGCCTTTAGGATCTGTAGCGGTGCCGGTATTGGTGTTTTTAAGTCTCACACTTACACCCGGCAGGGCAGATCCATCTTCCTGCGCGGTCACTTTACCGGTAATCTTTTGCTGGGCAAAAGTGAGCAACGGCACTATTAACATCGCCAGTGCCAGCAAAGCTTTGCGTAAAGCCTTGCCAGGTTTATTTACACCAGAAATGAAAATAATGAGATGAGTTGTTTTTTTCCTCATAAACTTGATTTTGGTTGTGGTTTATTTAATAAATTTTTTAGTCGGGCAGGCAAATTAAACCCGTAATGCGGCGGGCCATTTGAGGGTAGAAATGTGTTGTAAAATGGGATCATCTGATTGATCATTTTGTGATAAGAGCTGTTGTATATTTAAGTTGATTCGTGTTGTAATTGGTTTTATGGGAAGCTTTTGCATTAATGACATAGCTCCGCCATTACAGCTTTTTCCTGCTGATTTTTTAGATAAGTAATTTTCCGGTTTGCTGTGGTTGTTCCTATGTGTTAAAGCATAGCTCCGCCATTACAGCTTTTTCTTTGCTGATTTTTTAAATAAATAAATTCCGTTGCTTGCAGTAATGCCATTAAACAAGATTAGAGCAGAAAAATCCTTTTGAAATTTAAACGCCTTTCTATTGGACAATCTTTTCTTCGTGTCTGATACATAATGTTTACATGGTGGAGGACATAAGCGTACGCGAAGGACTGCTATGAACGCGATGACAATTTTCTCATAAGCATTATTTACTTCTCATAAGCCAATTTCTCATAAGCGATTTTAAGCAATGCAGTGGTTAAACACCGCTACCATCCAGGCTACGTTTGTCGTCTCTTAGGTTAAATTGGTAATAACACTGCCAGATTTAATAGCCGATATTTGCTGAGCTATTAAGGGTTTGATCGATGTTTGTATTCAAATTTTGGTAGTTGTTATGCGCAGGATATTTTCTTTGGTTGAAACATCTGCAGACATTCAGATTTTGTGTTGTTGATAATAAATTACTAATGCTCGTTTTCCTTATTGGTCTTTCTAATTTTCTCTAAGCTTTTTTTCTGGACCTTGGCTCTATGACAGTTTTTACTGTTGATAGTTTAATT
>NZ_DATCVJ010000199.1:0-2422 GCF_036566945.1 Chitinophaga sp.
AAGCCGTTTACTTTTACCACAGTGGCAGGATCTTTCACCAGCACGCGGTAAATGTTGGTCATCAGAGAGCTGGCCGCCGAACTGTTAGACGTAGGCGCGGTGAGGTACTTTTTACCCCATGCCTGTGACGGGAAGTTTTGCTGAATCAGGTTGTCGCCTGAACCACCTGATTCCCCGCCGCAACCAATGCCTGTGCGGCTGCTGCCGGAAAATACCGCCATCGGATAACATTTGCCATCGTCGTTGATGATGGACCTTACACGGCTGCCGGATAAATCGTATCCTTCGCTGCCTCCACCGGGCATCATAGCGCCCAGTACCTGGTATACTTCTCCTTTATTCAGTGTAACCGTAAACGTAGTGTTAGCTGGTTTACCACCGAGGGTGGGTACAGAAGGCGTGATTTCTACTTTGGTATTATCGTAATCGGCTATTACATAGAACCAGGAATAGGTATCGGTGCTGTAGTTTTGTCTGGACGACAGCGTAGCATATTCGTAGCCATAAGTACCTACCGGCAGCAGCATGGTAGCACCGGAAGAGGCGCTGCCATAAATATGTGCGTAGGCAACAATGGGTACATCGCTTTCTATGCTGATGCCTTTATCAGAAAATCCTTCTTCTGTAAGACGGGCATCATTCAGGCCGCTCTTAGGTATGATCTCTGTGGTAATGGTTTTGTTGGCAGGGATGTGATATACACGTTCCCAGCTGGTACCATTTATACGTACAGTAACGTTAGACGAATCCTGTGCATTGAGGTACAGGACCATGTTCTGCGAGTTATTACCCGGGAAGAACTGGTGATGACCATAACCCACCCAGAAGCGTGTGCCTCTGTTGGAGCTGTCTGACGGCTGCAATAATTGTGTGGTAGTACTGCCACCATTCAGCCCGGTAAATTTATCCAGGAAGTGCAGTGAGCTATCCCTGATAACATTCGGGATGTCATACACATGGCTGAGCGAATCCACGAGCCATGCATTGGCAGCATCCGTGCGCGCCAGGCGGATGTCTTTCTGGCGTTTGATAAAGCCCTGCCATGGATCCAGGTAGAACTGATCAATGTTGAAGTTATAGGCGCCATTAGCCGGCGTAACATCTACATCTGTATAAAAATACATATAGTCGGTGCCGTTAGCCAGGTTAGGTGGCTTGATACCGGAGTAGCGTCTTACCGCTATATTAGTGGGTATAGCAGTACCCGGATTCCAGGTGATTTTAGTCACCGTATCGGTACCAAACATAAATGTTTGGGTAACACCGGGTGCTGGTGTAGCCGGCAATGCAGGCAACACCGGAGGCACAGACGTAGGCAGGAATTCATAGGCGCCCATATCCGGCACACCTTCCGTGAGCTTAACAGGTCTGGCAGCGCCGTTGATATCCTGATCATTTCCTTCTATCTGCACACCACGGCCATGGATAGCCCATACTTCGGGATCAGCAATGGCAGGTTGCAGGGTGGTGTCGTTTACAAAGGCTGGCTTGTATACAATGGAATTGATGTCCAGCGTATCGGCCGCAATGTAGTCATGCAGCGTAGCGTAGGAACCAGCTGGTGTAAGTTGTTTCACCAGTACGGTACCTTTTGTATATAAGGTATTGTAATCGCTCTTCAGGTAAAGCGGATCTGCTACATACATAGCTACTCCAATAGTATCTGACGCGAAAATGTTGTTTTTGATTTTGATATTTCCGTAGTAAGAAGCGGTATGCCGGAAGTAAGCGGCATAGTTATCACCGGTGGTGACAGAGCTATTCAGTACGGAGTTGTTATAGTAATTCAGGTTCACACTCGCTTCGCTGTAAATGCCATAAGCCGCGCTACCATTGATCAGGATGCTGATCACGTTATTGGAAATCGTAGCCGCATCTGTCTGATAAAATTCCAGTGCGCGTATTTTTCCGGTGAGATTTTTCTTGGCTATAATGGTATTGCCGGATACGCTGCCTTTTATACCGGCGTTGGCGTCTGCATAGTAGATATAGATGCCGTGTATCGCCGTGTTAGAATTGGCAGCATGCAGGATATTATGTGAAACCGAGTAACCGTTGGTATTAGCAGTATAGATACCATAGGCATCTGTAGCCATGGCACCGCTCATATTTACGCGGTTGCGTAATATCATCAGGCTATCGGTGTAGGTAACGTAGATGCCTTTTGCATAAGTTCCTTCCACGATGTTGCTATCCACCACTAAACCTGGTGTGATTACGCTGTAAGTACCTGCCCAGTAAATCCCATTTGACCCGTTGGTGATGGTGTTACCAGTAAGCACGTTACCGATACCTATGCACGCATCGCTGTAAATACCACTCACCGTAGCGCCTGTACTGGTGCTGGTTGGTAGTGGAATGCTACAGGCGGCAATGCTATCGAAAGAAGATCCTTTCGCATATACCACACCTCTTGCATTGG
>NZ_DATCVJ010000200.1:0-15119 GCF_036566945.1 Chitinophaga sp.
GACGAATACTGCATTGAAGCCATTGCCAACGTAAAAATCAGAATTTACCGTGCCACCGTCTCCCGGGAAGTGGTACAACAAGCCACTGCTGCCGTCAAGGAAACCTTCCATGAGGTAAATGCAGAAGAGCTGAAAAGTAAAGAAAGCAGCCTGCTGGCAGAAGCACTCACAGATGCCGAAGGCAATTTCACCATCGATTTCGGCCGCGTCGGCAAATACGAAGGAGAAGCATTCGACATCGACTTCGAATGTGGCAACGTACCCCGCCCCAAACCCTACCCTAAAAAATTGCCGGTACTGCAGTTTCACATTACCACCCTGCAACCCAAATGGAAACAAATAGAAAACGACTATCTGTCCTATTGGGAATACAGGATTCCAAACCGCTGGTGGTGCCTGATCCGTGGCAGATATGATGCATGGATCATCTGTGGCCGCGTGATTAACTGTAAAACCAAACAGCCGTTAAAAGGCTTGCAGGTGGCCGCATTTGATGTAGACTGGCTGCAGGACGACCCACTGGGTAGTAATGTAACCGATTCCAACGGGCATTTCCGCATCGACTACACCGCCGCCGATTTCAGCAAAACACTGCTGCCCTTCCTCAACGTAGAATGGCCTGCCGGGCCCGACATCTATTTCCGCATCACAGAACCGGTTTCCGGCGCTGTATTGCTCAATGAGGACCGAAGCGTAGGTCACCGGGCAGATCGTACCAACAGAGGCCCCTGCTTCTGCGTAGAACTTTGTGTACCACAGGAAGTACCTCCCAATAATGAAGTACCTGCCCTGTTTGAAAGAGTAGGCGGTTATGATATAGGTCCTACCGGTGCACAGTTTGATGCCAATGGCTACACCACAGATGTACCCAAACTCGCTTTCTACGGTGGCCTGGACCTCAACGGCACGCTGCCAAGTGGTACCAACTCCAATGAAATGGAATACCGCTTCCGCATCATCAATGCCGATACCAGCTACGAACTAAGCGCCACCCAGGTATTAAATGCTATGGTGCCTTTCAAAATAGGTGAGCTGCTCAAACAAACCGGCCCTATCACCTGGACACATGAAGCTGTGATCATCACCCCTGCCCTCAACGGTGCAGGTGAATTATGGATCACCGTACCCCGTGGTAATAACCTGGTCACCGGTATATTCACTCCTACCAATGGCGTACTCGCTGCCATCAACTCCGCAGCCCTGGCGCTGAATGCCGCCGGTACCGCTTTCGCCAGCAATACCTTTGATCTTACCTCCCCTTCTGTACTCATTGCCGGCGCCGCTGTACCCGCCGCTCAACGTGCCCCTATCCACACCTTCAAAATCATTTTTGAAGCAAGGAAAGTAGGCACTACCACCCTCACCGCTGTTAATACGCTGGAAAAAATTGTTATCTCCAACGTGAGCTACAAACAACGGAGACACCCGGGCTGGGGATACACCGGTGATGAAAACATCATGGCTGCAGCCATGATGGAAATACAGGAAACTACCGGCAGCGGCCACGGTTGCGGCGGTATTACCACCACCGTTACGGCACAATACACCGTATGTCATCCGCATATAGAAGGCTTCACACTGCGCTTTGAAGGCAACCCTACCCTGCCAACATCGTTCAGCGCCGGCCCTCCGCCTTACGCAGATGAGTACCACGATAATAACAAAGGATTTAGTACCACAGGGATGGAACCCTGCGCGTATATCCTTTGGCTGGATCTGCAATTAGGTTTGACCAATGGTTACCAGAAAATACCACAGATACATGATCATATCGCGTTCTGTAAAACAAGCTGATATGCATGTGACTAAGAAGACTGTCTCCTGTAATGGGAGGCAGTTTTTTTTGTTGGAACGAAACATGCATTTCACTTCCCCCAATAAAAAAACGGCAGCGCCCATCTTCATGAACGCCACCGCTTTCTCTTAAAAAATTCCCCTACAAACTATCCGTAATCTGTTTCTTCATCGCTGCAATATTATTGATATACCCATCCTTATCTCTTTCCGACGCTGCAATAGCAGCATCAATATACTTCACTGCATTGGCTTTATCTTTCAACGCATTGTAGGCCATCGCCAGCGTAGCATTGTTCAATGAATTATCCTTTAACGCCAATGCCCGTTCCGCCCACTTCGTCATGGTTTGCAGGTGCGCAGGATCTTTAATCCAGCGGATGCTGCCGAGTACATTGCTGATGTCAAAATCATTGTTCCAGAGATAACGCCTGACGAGTAATTCGCTGTATTTCATATAGCCTGCTTCATCTTGTATATTATAACAGTAGTTGGCATCCATGTCCAATTCTTCTTTTTCATCGATCGCCATGCGGGATTTCAGTAATAACTTGGCGGCCTTGTATTCCGCTTCGCTGGCGTATTTGGCGTATTTTACTTCTGATAGTAAAATACCTTCGAGGTATTGCTTCACCTTTTCTTTACCAACTGCGGTTTCAAACGCGGGGCGGTGTGCTTCCACATACTGAAAAGCGGCATTGCTGCTATAACCGGCATAACTCGTGATCAGTTTGAATAATTCCGGCGTTACTTTGGTATCTATCTGCTTAAAATACTGATCAAATAAACTGGCAGCTTCCTTGTCGTCACCACGGGCTTTTACGAGGTTTACATACTGAAACAATTCCGCTTTGCTTATCTCATTTTTGGCAAATTTTGTTTTCAATGCTTCCAGGTTGGCGCCCGGGGTAATGGCAATGTTCCCCTGGGTAATCAACACTTCCGGATCAGTGGAGCCCATCACCCGGTATACCACTTCTTCTTTAGGGTTGGTGAATATCAGCGTAGGATAGCCGCCTACACTATATTTCTTCGCCAAAGCCGGCCCCTCTCCTTTTTCCGCATCTATTTTTACACTAATGAAATGTTGATTGTAGAAGTCTCCGATCTGTTTTAATGGAAATACTTCATTGGCCATAAACTTACATGGCCCGCACCAGGTAGTATAAAAGTCTACGAAGATGAGCTTATGTTCTTTTTCTGCAGCTGCTTTCACTTCGGCCCAGGTACCGTGATTAAAATTTATTCCCTGTGCACTGGCAAGGGACGCTATCATGCTGCACATGGCGGCAAGGCCGGCAATTTTCTTTCTCATGAGGATTCTTTTTAGTGGTGGTTTAATTATCGGGGCGACTGTCCGATTTCCGGATTGGCCGCCAATACTTTGATAGCTACGGGATATATATAGCGATTGCTATTGGGCGCTAATGTAATATCACCGCTGCTCCACGGATGCGTGACTACTTTCGCAAAAGCCGGTTCTTTATTCAAACGTTTAAGATCTGCCAAACGATAACCACGCCCCATCAGCTCCCGGCGCCTTTCTGCCAAGGCTTTGACCAGGGCATCGGAAGCATCAGTAGCGGTGAGCGGTACATATTTATCATCTGCAAAACGTTGCCTACGCAGTTCATTCAGCGTTGCCATTGCCTCCGATACCTTGCCGGCGCGGGCCTGACACTCTGCTTTAGTGACGTACATTTCACCCACGCGTGGACCTACATGCCTCGCTTCAAAAGGAGAAATGTAACTGAAGAAATAACCATTATAGTTATACAACAACTGATCGCCGATCCCAAATACTTTCCGGCGCAGATCATCCGGCCCGAGCAAATCCAATAACTCCTGACTTAGCAGCAACGGCCCATCCTGGTTATACGCCGCTTTCATCAGGATCACTTCCGGATGCTGATAACTTTCGGGCATACTCATGAAATCAAACGGACTACTGCTGTTGGCAAATGCGCGCAGGTCATATAAAGTAGATTGCAATTACAGGGTGCTATCGGCATATAATCCAGCCTGCGGATAGTTGCGCATACTCAGATAAGCCCTCGACAGAATGGCCAGTGCTGCTGCTTTGGAAGGATGAATTTTCGACGCCGGCAAATCAGGCAATACGGCTGCCGCACTATGCAGATCGGCCAGCACCTGATCGTATACCGCCTGTACAGTGGCACGTTCCAGGCTTTGTGTATAACCGGGTTCCAGCAACAGTGGTATACCGGGATCTTTGCTGGCAGTGGCAGCATCGTACTGCGCGGCGTATTGGGTAATCAGCATCAGGTAAGCAAATGCACGATGTACTTTTGCTTCACCGATCAATGATTGCTTTTCATTACCGGTACCATCTTTAACACCGTTAATACCTGTGATGACTACATTGGCGTAGTAGATCTGTTTATAATACAGGTTCCATTCTTCATCTTCTTCCTGTGGCTGATAATTATCCGTTGCCCAGGAATAAATGTTGAGTACAGACAACGGCCGTACTCCGGTAAACATAGCAGGATCGGAAAAAGCAATATCATCCGTCATCAGATCCGTAGTGCCTCCGGCCAGATTGAACACATCGCTGTTATTCAATAAAAGCCGAAAGTCAGCCACGGTGGTTGGTACTATCTTTCCCTGCGGAGTGATGTCTACATACTTGCGGCAGGCGGTAAACAGCAATACCAGCAGCAGCCACCCGGTATATTTAAACTTGTTCATAATAGACAATTGAAGAAATTAAAAATCGGCTTTCACACTTACCACCAACGACCTGGCTGGAGGCAATACCATTCCCGGCGTATAGTCGGGCGAGTTAGTCACTGTTAGCGGCATACCCGGCAGATAGTCCGGATCTATTCCTTTTTTATTGGCAGTCCACAATGCGAGGTTGCGACCAGAAACACTCAGGTTCACTCCTTTGGCAAAGCGACCGTGAAACCATTGATCAGGCAACTGGTAAGCGATCGTTAATTCCCGCCAGCGCACGTAGCCCGCATCTTCCACAAACAAATCACTCTTCGTATACCGGTAAATAGAACGATGCAGCGGGTCTACGGCTGGTGTGTTGGTTAGCAGTTCATCTCCCGGTTTTTCCCAACGGTTGGCAATGTCTTTATGGGCCGTTCTGTTGTACGGCATATTGTCATATTCATCGATAGTCGGCAGGATGAATTTGTGGCCAAATTTATAGGTAAACAGGGCATATAATTCCAGGCGTTTGTAACGAAACGACTGTGTCATCCCGCCAAAATAAGGCGCTACGCTAACGCCCTGCCAGGCAACTCCCTGCAGGTCTTTTTCATCGAAACGGGTATAATCATCATTCGCCACTTTTTCATTTTTACCATTGTATAACATGGCTGTACCATGATCATCCAAGCCGGCAAAGCGGTAAGTATAAATGCTGTTCAGCGATTTTCCTGCTATAGGATTACCAGGTGTGGTATAGTAGGTCACCGTGTTCTGCTGAAAGTAAGCTTTGGTCACCTTGCTGGTATTATAGGAGAAATTTGCCGTGGCCTTCCAGGTAAAAGCTTTGGTAACAATGATACTGCCGCCTGCTTCCAGGTCAATACCATGATTACTCATTTCCAGTTTATTGGTGAGTAAACTATTAAAACCATAAGTAGGATTAATTTCTACATTACCCAGCAGGTCGGTACTGTTTTTCCAGTACAGATCCAGCGTAGCAGTAAGGCGGCCTTCAAAAAATCCTGCATCCAGTCCCACATTGAAGGTGGCTACTTTTTCCCATCTCAACAGCGGATTAGCCGGATTATATACAGACGCATACTGTTCATTGCTGAAGGGATTAGGGCTGCCGCTGGCTTGCGTAACCAGGAAAGGGCTGGTGGTTTTATTCACATTACCATTGAAGCCATAGGTAGCGCGCAGGTTCAGGTGCGATACTTTTTTCAGTTGCATAAAGGCTTCGTCATTGATGCGCCACATACCGCCCAGCGACCAGAGAGGTACGGCACGATATTCTTTGGAAGCACCAAACAGGTTGCTGTCATCTTTGCGTATACTGCCCGACAGCGAATATTTTTCCCGTAGGGTATAGGTAAAATTGGCGAAAGCGGAAGTATACCGATCGCGTTGGTTTTGGAATCCTTGTACTGCAGGTACTTTCTGATTGCCGCTGGTGGTTTTATATACCAGATTATAATTTACTACACCGGCCGATAGCAGGCGGTCGTCATATCCATAAGCACGATTGGAATAACCGGAGGACAATGTTTCGCGAAACTCCGATCCCAGCACCATGTTCAGTTGCTGCCGTCCATGCAGATTAGGATCAAAACGAACCAGTCCCCGTAAGGTATAATTCTGCTGCCGGTTATCATTACGGGTGAGCATACCGCCGGGAGGCACGGCATTTTCATGCGTCGTTATCACCGTAAAGCTGTTTACCATATCGCGGGCAGCATAACTCTGCGGGTTGTTATATTGACGGTTACCATCGGTTGCTTTTTCCAGCATATAGCTGACTTCTGCGCTAAGGTTAGGCGTTACTTTATACTGTAACCCGGTATGGAAGCGGTAAGCGAGCGACTGGTAGGTATTGTCCGCATTGGCCAGTTCATCGAGGTAGTTATAACGCCAGGGCAGAAATCCTTTTTGCTGTAATGAATCCAGTATTTTACCCGGATAGCGTCGTGCAAAATTAACGGACTGTCCTTTGTCATCCACCAGCTGATCGTACGGCGCCAGTCCATTGCTGCCGGCTTGCAAACCGGTAAGTCCCATGCCATTATTTTTCATTTGGAGAGACGTTACAAACATATCTGCATTAAGCGTCAATTTGGGCGACAGTCGTGTTTCGTTATTAAAGTTCACCACCATACGCCGGCTGTAATCCCCTTTGGCATTGGCATATTCGTCGGTATAGGACGCAGAAAGATAGTTGCGCATATGTGTGTTTCCACCGGCTACAGATACATCGTATTGCTGACTGAGAGGAGAACGTAAAATGTATTGCTGATACTGATCTCTCACATCCCTGTTGCGTAACTGACTGATGGCGGCATCCAGCTGCTGCTGTGTGAGCTGCCCGTTTTTAAATTGCAGGTAAAGATCGGCGCCGGTTGTTAATGGCGGATTGGAGAGAATGAACGGGGATGCCGGCAACGGCAGCATGCCATTATCTACCAATTCTTTTTCCAGTCCGAGGTAAGCATCGGCATTGGCCACAGGCAGGTAATCGAGGCGCGGGCGACCAGTGACCGTTAAGCTGCTGCTAAACCGCACTACGGGCGACTGGTTAAACGCTCCTTTTTTGGTATCAATCACCAATACACCATTGGCTGCCCTCACGCCCCATATAGAGGCTGCAGCAGCATCTTTCAGCACCGTAATACGGGCAATGTCGTTCGGATTGATATTTACCAGGTCCAGCTCTGTAGGGAAACCATCCAGCACAATGAGTGGTTTTTTTTCAGAGAGAATAGTCGATACACCTCGGATATTAAAATTGTCGTGGTTTTTGATCAGGTTACGATCTGCCTGCCCTACGTTTACCTGTAAACCGCTAACACTGCCTTCCAGTCTTTCCATTAAACCTACGGCAGATCTGCGTTCCAGGTCTTTGCCCGTCACCAGGCCGAAAGACCCGGTGGCCCTTTCTTTGGGAATATACTGGTAGCCGGTAGATACTTCCACTTCTTTCAACTGGATATTATCGGCGCCCATCACCACATGTATCGTGCTTTGTCCTTCAAGCCGCACCAATACCGGACGGTTACCGATATAGGACACCGACAACGCCGTTTCGTTTTTATCCACGCGCAGCCGGAAATGTCCCATATCATCCGTGATGGCGCCGTTGCCGTTTTTCATGGCCGTAACAGTGGCGCCCACTACCCGAAAGCCCCTTTCATCGGTGACCATTCCTTCCACGAACTTTTCATTTTCGTTTCCGGCAGTTTCGCCCGCAACAACCGGAGCCGATTGTTTTACCGGAGCGGTTACCGGTTTACGTACATCCCGGATAATGGTGTAGGTGTTGTCATTTACATACAGGAAGATAAATCCCTTCGGATATAGTATTTCCTTCAGCACTTCTTCTACTTTCCGCTCGCGCAGGTGGCGGAGGTCGGCGCTGGTAGTTACTTTTTCCAGCAGATCATTTTCGTACACAAACCTGGTACCCAATTCACTGCTGATTTTTTTTAGTGCGGCCGTTACCGGTATCGCTGTTGTTTGTGCAAAAGTTGGCGGCATGCACCATAGTAGTGCGCACGCAAGTCCTGCAGTTCGCAGAAACTGTAGCATCCCCTTCATAATGGTTGATTAAACTGGTTGATAATAATAAAGCATCAAGGTCTCGCTCTGAACAAAAGCGTATCCTGTTGTTGTATAATTTCGATATTAAATATTTTTGATAAGACGAAAAACAAATCCTCCCTTCTTTGCATAGGTACCGTGCCCCTTAGCTTCTTTGTAGCCAGGGAACTATCTTCCAGTACTACATGATAGCCGTAATTATCTTCGAGTAGTTGTATCACTTCTTTTACGGTGGTGCCTTCCAGTACCAGTTGTTGCTGTGTCCAGGCGACTGCGGCAGTGGTATCGGACTGGTGTTGGGTGGCGGCAGACAAACCACCGTTGTATTCCCAGCCTTCACCTGGTGTGAGAATGGTGCTCCATTGTTGCCGGTCTTTTACGTCGATGCGGATGCGGCCACGTTGTAATACCACAGCTATTTTATCGCGGCGGTCTTTTACGTTAAAAGCCGTTCCCAGCACAGTAATACTCACTTCTTTCACATACAGCCGGAAGGTATCGCCCAGATGTTTTACATCAAAAAAAGCCTCTCCCTGCAGCGATACGCTGCGGTGTCCGGTCCATGCCCAGCTGCGAGGATAAGACAACCGGGAATGTGCATTGAGTGTAACCCGGGACTGATCCGGCAGGGTGATTTGCCAGGTAGTGGCATAGCCGGTTTCATATACTACGTTGCCGGTAAGATACCAGTACCCACCAGCTATCAGCAGGGCCAGTATACCGGCGGCGGCCAGCCGAAACCGGTAAGCGCGAAGAAAATGGAAACGGGGCTTTTGCTGTATCGCCTGTTCCACCTGCGCCCAGATCTTTTTACGGGCACCTTCATTATACTGTATCACCGGACGTTCGAGGAGCAGGATCATTTCCCGGGCATCTTGCATCAGTGGCTCCTTCAACGGCCATGCCGCCGCCACCTTGTTCCAGTAAGCCCATGACCCGTCATCCGGATATTTCACATGCCGGATGAATTGCTCATCTGCCAAAAAATTGATGACCTGGTAGTCAGCATAATCTTTTTCCAATTCCTCCATAAGTTAAGCACACACCTTTCCTATAAAGACACAAGGTTAGTGTGTAATTATCCCATTTTTTCCATTTGACAGAAAAAAAATTTTCAGGAGCGTTTTAAAATATACAGGAGCAGTAGTAAAGTGAAGTCGCCGAATTGTTCACGCAGGCGTTCCAACGCGCGATAAATCAGTTTATAGGTACCGCCAATATTCATGTGCATGATCTCTGCGATCTGCTCATAAGAAAGATCTTCATAGTATTTCAGGAAGACAGCTTCCCGTTGTCGGTTAGTGAGGGTACTCAACAATGCATCTACTTTGGCGGTCAGTTCTTCCATGCGCTCTTTCCGGATCAGTGGATGTTCGTAGGTCAGATCGAGGTAAAAAGGAATATGCTCCCCCGCCAGCTCTTCCTCATGCCGGGAAGGACTGTATTCCAGCTTTCGGAGCAGGATACGGCGAAAAGAAAAGTACAGGTACTGCTTCACTACTGCGGGGCGTGCAATACGCTCCCTGTTTTGCCAGAGTTTGAGGAAAAGATCCTGCATGCTTTCTTCTATACAAACATGATCCGGCGTGAATTTAAATCCGTAATTAGTGAGGGACGTATAAAATTGTTCGTATAAACCTTCCAATGCTTTTACATCCCCTTCCTTGTAGGAGTACCATAGTTCGTTTTCATGCATGACTTTGGAGTATTGGGATTAGCCCAGTGATGGCAGGCAAAATACGGCAAAAATCGTTTATGGCAAAATGCCGCAGGCTTGTAATTTTTTTTAGCTAATTTAGCTTTAGCACTATGAAATAATGATTATGCCATTGCCCGATATTTTTGATGAGCCTAAAATGCTGGAATTGCTTGTGCAGGGAGATGAGTCTTCCTTTGCCAGCATATTCGGCCGGTATCAGCCAAAAGTGTTCGGCACCGCAATAGGTTTTCTTAAATCAGCTGCACTGGCGGAAGAAATTGTACAGGACGTATTTATGAAGGTCTGGCTGAAGCGCGCCGAATTTGGCCATGTTAAAAACCTGGAAGCTTACCTGCTCTCCATGACCCGCCACCTGATACTGGATCGCCTCAAGAAAGCAGCTTATGAAAACAACCACCTGAAAGCATTTACGGCCTCCATTCCCGACTTTACCAATACCACCGATCACCGGTTACGCAACCGACAGTGTGAAATATTATTACAGGAAGCCATCACCCTGCTCCCACCCCAGCAAAAACAAGTATACCAGCTGGCTAAAACCGCCGGATACTCGCACGACGAAATTGCCACACAGATGGGCATTTCCCGGCTCACTGTAAAAAAACACATGGCCGTGGCCCTGCATCGCATCCGGCAACACCTGGGTAGTCATATCAGCAGCTATGGCGCATTGATCGTATGGTTGTTTTCCCGGTAAACTTTTTTTTCTGCGCCACTACTCCCCCCACTTTTCTCCGTCGTCTTATATACATGCGTCGTATTGCCGAACTTATTCATAAACATTTGCACCATGATTTAGCCCCTGCAGAAGAGCAGGAGCTGATGCAGTATGTAAAGAGTGAGGAATTCGACGAAGTATTCAAACAACAAATCAGTGAATACTGGCAAACAGGAGAAGGTGAGCGGTCCTTACCAGCAGACCGGCAACTGGCAGTACTTGATAAGATCCTGTTTTCTGAACAGACCGCCACACAACTGTTGCAAACAACAACGAGGCACGGAAACAAACGGGTTAAAAAAGGACTGGCCGCCGCCACTATCTTACTGCTGCTGGCAGGTACCAGTTTCTTCTTCCTCCCAAAACAAGCCCCCAAAGTACCGCTGGTCGCCATCAACCGTCAGCATACCCAGGAGATCCTCCCCGGGAAAACAGGCGCCATACTCACCCTGGCAGACGGATCTACCATTGTGCTGGATAGCGCCAAACAAGGCGCACTGGCAAAGCAAAGCGGCACCCGCATCGTTAAAACCGCTACCGGTGCATTAACGTATGATGTAACAGATCATCCCGGCACTACAGCAATAGCGTGGAACACGATTACTACCCCCCGCGGCGCCCAATATGAAGTGGTATTACCCGATGGCACACGGGTATGGCTAAACGCCGCCTCCACCCTCAAATATCCCGTGGCTTTCGCCAAAGGAACAGACCGGAAAGTGATGTTATCAGGAGAAGCCTATTTTGAAGTCAACAGCAATGCACAAGCCCCCTTTAAAGTTGCCGTGCATACGCAACACAACAACGACGGAGAAGTAACAGTACTGGGTACCCGCTTTAATATTATGGCTTATGACGATGAAGCGGCCGTACGTACCACCCTGCTGGAAGGAGCCGTACTGGTATCCAGATCCGGCAACAGCAAAAAGTTAGCCCCGGGGCAACAGGCTATTTTCCCACTGGAAACCACCAGTTCCATCGTGGTAGAAAATACCGACACGGAAATAGCGATCGCCTGGAAAAAAGGATTTTTCCGGTTTGATCAACGGCAACTGCCGGCCATTATGCGGCAGGTATCCCGCTGGTATGACGTAGACATCGCCTATGAAGGAAAAGTCCCTGATATCGTTTTTGGCGGAGGCATAGACAAAAATCTGCCGCTGTCACGTATCTTGAGTGCACTTGGGAAATATGGAATCCGATTTGAAACTGATGGCAGAAAAATTAATGTACTGGCGTCCCAGTCAACGGAAAGCAATTAATATCAACCGAATATAAAAACGTCCTTAATAATCAGAATTAAACCCAAAGTGCGAGCTTATGCATTCAACCAGAAAAGGTAAGCGCTGGCGTGTATCGACTGTTACAGATACATACCTGACCTCTACAACAAAAAAAACGCGGAGAGCTATGAAACTACTGTCCCTTTGTCTACTTGCCTTTTGCTTGCAGGTAAGCGCCAGAAGCTACTCACAGAAGATTACCTACGCCGCAAAACAAACGTCGCTGATTAAAGTGCTGTCAGACGTTTCCCGGCAAACGGAATATGTATTCCTGTACGACTACCAGTTGTTGCAACAGGAAACAACACCGGTGACCATTAGCGCAAAAGATGCGTCACTGAGCAACTTCCTGCAGGAATGCCTGAAAAATCAACGGCTGGATTTTGCCATAGACGGCAGAATGGTGACCATTACCCGTGCCAAACCGGTACCGGTGAGCGTTACCGCGGCCCCACCTATTCATGGTATTGTCCGCAATGCCAAAGGAGAAGCCATTCCCGGGGCTTCCGTAAAAGTGAAAGGTAATACCAAAGGCGCCATCACCAACGCCGCCGGTGCTTTTGACCTCGAAGTACCCGACGGCGCCACCATTGTGATATCAGCCATTGGGTATAAAAGCCAGGAAATAAAAGCGAAAGACAACCTGGTGATTACCCTCAGCGACGACGTGACAGAACTGGGTAGTGTAGTAGTTACCGGTTTCCAGACGATAGACCGCAAGAAATTTGCCGGCGCTGCCGTTACCCTGAAAGCAAGTGACGTAAAAATAGACGGTGTGACCGATGTAAGCCGCATGCTGGAAGGCCGCGCTGCCGGTGTGAGTATACAGAACGTTTCCGGTACCTTCGGTTCTGCCCCTAAAGTACGTATCCGTGGCGCTACCTCTATCTCCGGTGAAAACAAACCACTGTGGGTAATAGATGGAGTGGTATTGGAAGATATTGTGAATGTATCCAACGAACAGCTGACCAACGGTAACGCCAGTACGTTATTAGGCTCCTCTGTTGCCGGCATCAACGCCAATGATATTGAGACCTTCGATATCCTGAAAGATGCTGCCGCGACAGCGCTCTACGGCGCCCGCGCCATGAACGGGGTGATTGTAATCACCACCAAAAAAGGAAAGATCGGCACCCCGGTAGTATCCTATACCGGAAATTTTGGGGTACAACTGAAGCCTTCCTACCAAAACTATGACATCATGAACTCCGCCGATCAGATGTCGGTATACGCAGAACTGGAACGTAAAAAACTGTTGATGCCCGAGGAACTGATCAATGAACCTACCTCCGGTGTATACGGTAAACTGGGCCGCCTCCTGCAATATCCTGATGGCGACAACAAATTTGATGTGCTCAATACCAGGGAAGGCCGGCAACAATGGCTGCTGAGATATGCTAATGCCAACACCGACTGGTTTGATTTGCTGTTCCGGAATTCCCTTACACAGGAACACTCCCTCAGCATTTCTACCGGTACCGATAAATCACAGCTCTATCTCTCCACCAGCTTCTACAATGACCAGGGATGGACCGTTGCAGATAACGTGAAAAGATATACGGTGAACCTGAGAGCCAACTATACCCCTAACAGCCGCCTGACTTATGGATTCCTGGTAAATGGTAACGTACGTCAGCAGAAAGCGCCAGGCACGGAAGACCGGGTAACAGATGCGGTACAGGGTACTTATACGAGAGATTTCGACATCAACCCTTTCTCCTATGCACTCAGCACCAGCAGGGCGCTTACCGCATACGATGATAAAGGAAATCCGGAATACTTTACCCGCAACTTTGCGCCCTTTAATATCCTGGAAGAAACAAAAAATAACTTCACGGACCTTAACCTGATGGACTTCAGATTGCAGGGTAACCTCGGGTATAAATTCAATTCACATTTCAACTACGAGTTCACCGGCGCCATAAGGTATGCCAAAACAACCGTAGAACATAAAGTGAATGAAAACTCCAATGAAGCCAATGCGTATCGCGCTGCCGGTACCACCATTATAACAGACAATAATAAGTTCCTTTACAAAAATCCTGACTTCCCCAACGACCCGGCGGTAGTCGTACTCCCCTACGGAGGCTTCTACAAAAGAAAAGATATAGAACTGAAAAACTATACCTTCCGGAATCAGTTGAACTTTAACCAGTCATTTAATAATGACAGACACCAGATCAATGCACTGGTTGGACAGGAAGTAAAATACGCTGACCGCGTTACCTCCGGCAACACTGGTATCGGCTACCAATACAATACCGGCGGAACACCTTTCATTAATTACCTGTTCATTAAAAAAATGACAGAGAATAATGAAACCTACTATGGCATGAGCAATGAATACGACCGTTTCATCGCCTTCTATGCCAATGCCAGCTATACTTATCTTAATAAATACACCCTGACTGCCACTGTAAGGGAAGAAGGCTCCAACAGACTCGGTAGCTCGCCTACTGCGCGGTGGCTGCCTACCTGGACAGTAGCCGGTGCGTGGAACGTAGACCAGGAAAACTTCCTGAAGGAATCATCTACCATCAGTCATATGATCGTGAAAACCAGTTATGGTTTGAACGCCAGCACTGGTAGCGCCACCAACTCTACTGCGATCCTTCGCTCTTTCGTGACCAACCGCCCATATATAACGGACCAGCAAACCGCGATTTTACTGGCCGCACTGGAAAATGCAGACTTAACCTGGGAGAAAAAATATGAGCTGGACCTGGGTACGGATGTGGGTTTCTTCAAAGAAAGACTGGGATTCACATTTGACTACTACCGCAGAAAAAGCTTTGACCTGATAGGGCTAATCAAAACTTCTGGTGTAGGCGGACAGGTAAATCAATTTGCCAACTATGCCAATATGAACTCCCATGGGGTGGATGTTTCGATAAGAGGGACTATCATTGCCCATAAAAATTTCGGTCTGACCAGTAACTTCGTCTTCAGTTATAACAATACCAAAATCACCAACGCCAAAAACAACCCGGTGATCATGGACCTCATTGGTGAAGGCGGTGGCGCACTGGAAGGATATCCTGTAAGAGGATTGTTCTCGCTGCAAAACGCTGGACTGGACCCTTACGACGGCAAGGCAAGATTTGTCAATGATACAGGCACCGTATCTTCCGGCGTATACCTCCAAAGCCATAACGTACAGTACCTGAAATATGAAGGCCCCGCAGATCCGACTATCACCGGCGGATGGAGCAATACTTTCCGTTACAAGAACTTTTCTCTGAGTGCATTGGTTACTTATCAGGCAGGTAATAAAATAAGATTAACACCGGTATACACCACCAATTACTCTGACTTTAATGCACTG
>NZ_DATCVJ010000201.1:0-3274 GCF_036566945.1 Chitinophaga sp.
TACCCTGCTCGATGATGTGGAATGGAGCGATCCCGTAATGCAGGACGAAATATTCGGCCCAGTATTACCTATTCTTACCTATACCGACCTGCCACAGGCCATACAGGCGATCAAACAACTGCCTTATCCACTCGCATTATATGTATTCACGAAGAGTAAGAAAACGGAAAAAATGTTGATAGAACAGGTGCGTTTCGGCGGTGGTTGCGTGAATAATGCGCTGGTGCACCTGACAAATCCTGAATTGCCCTTTGGTGGCGCCGGTTACAGCGGTATGGGAAGTTATCATGGAAAGTACAGCTTTGACACATTTACACATCAGAAAGGAATGCTGAAAACGGCTACCTGGCTGGATGTACCCACTAAATATCCGCCGTTTAAGAATAAGCTGAAGGTAATGAAGATGCTGATGAAATAAGCAGAAGGCGGAAAGCGGAAAGCAAAAAGCTATTGAAGCGAATGAAAATATCGAATATATTTCGTGCTTGTTGATCGCTTCGGTAGCTTTTTGCTTTCTGCTGAAAATATCGAATATACTGCGTGTTCATTATTGCTTCGATAGTTTTTTGCTTTCTGCTGGAAATATCGAATACACTTCGTGTTCGTTAATCGCTTCGATAGCTTTTTGCTTTCTGCTTTACGCCTTTCGCTCTCCTACAATTCTGCTTTATTTAATTTCTTCGGAATTTTTATTTCGAGCGACTGTGTTTGTCCATTTCGTTTAATCGTAGCCGTTATACTTCCTTTGCCCCGGTTTTCACGGTATGCTTTAGAAAGATCCGCCGTTGATTTAACCGGATTTCCAGCCAGGTCTGTTACAATATCATCTTTCTTGAATCCGGCTTTTTCAGCGGGCGAAGCAGTTGCAATATCAATTACTTGTGCACCTTCGTCATTTTCCGTATCCTGTACCTGCAGCCCAAGTTTCACGCCTTCATCAGAAGGGCCATACCAGCCATTACCAGGGCCCTGTCCACCACGTGGATATGGGGAGGGAAAGGTAAACGCGCGGGGCGTTGTTTTAGGTTGTCCGGTTGGCGGCTCCAGTTTCCAGCTGTCACCATTGATATCTTTTCGTTCGTCCAGCACAACCATCACACTATTCTTTTTCAAATTGCGTGTATACGATACCGTTATTTTGTCTCCGGGCTGATGTTTACCAATTGTTTCAAACAGCTCTGCCGGTTCATTGATTTTTTGATTATCGATAGCCGTGATGACATCGCCGGTTTTAATACCGGATTTATCGGCAGGCGTACCTTTGGCGACCGTTTTTACAGTAACGCCGGTAGCGCCTTTCTTTTCTGTGATCACGCCGAGCATGGCCTTATTTGCTGCGATAGACATATCATCCTCTTCGTCGTTGTCATCGTCGTTGAACATATCGAAATTACCGGAGAAGTTGTCGCTGTCGAAGCTGAAAGCATTCCCATCACGCGGAGTAATTTTTCTGCGGAAAACAGAGAGGTCAGGATCGCTGTACTGATCCAGTTTTTTACCGTTTACGAGAATGTCGCCATTCTTGATTTCTACGGTCACCTTACTGTCTTTGTCGTTTTTGTGCTTGATGACAATTTCGTCAAACTCTCCCATTTGATTTTTGGGTGGCCTGGATGTTTGCGCAGATACCGCGCCCGTAATAAAGCAGGAAAAACCTGCCAGTGTGAGGATTTGCAGTAACCTTGTCATATTGCTTCGTCGTTTTGTTGACTAAATTTAAACTAATGCGGCAAAATTAAAGGGTGAGGGAGGAAAGAAAAAGTTAAAAAATAATGGTCCCTGCGTAGATACGAGGTTCGGTAATGCACATCTGTATCAGTGCTGATAGGTAAAATGAGCCGATTATATTGATATTACTGGTGTTATCCGAAACAAAAAAGGCGATATCAAAAGTAATTTGATGGATATGAGCATCGGGTAAACGAAATTTCTCTCCATCAGGAGCCCGAAGGAAATCGGGCATAAACTACTTTTGATATCGCCACTTAAGCGTATTCTTGGCTTAGCTGATCGCTTTCTTCACGGCAGCTACTACCTGATCCAGTTTGTCTGTATCTTGTCCGCCTGCTGTGGCAAAGGTTTTCTGGCCACCGCCACCACCTTTGATCAACGGGGCAATATGTTCTTTAATAAATTTCGGTGCTTCGAATCCTTTGGCAGCCACTATGCTTTCGTCTATAGTAAGTGCTACACTGGCTTTTCCGCCGATGTTGGCTACAAATAATAGCACGTGATCGGGGATCTCGTTTTTCAGCTGGAAGGACAGTTGTTTTAATCCTTCTGCACTGCCAACATTTACAATCTGACCGAGGAAGTTGATGCCATTGATTTGTTCTGCCTGTTGGCGCAATCCGGCTGCGAGGGCACGAACTTTCTCCAGTTCCAGCGCTTCCAGTTGCTTTTCCAGGGAGGCTTTGTCCTGCAACAGCGTTTCTATTGATTTCACTATTTCCTTTGGATTTTTCAGGGCCGCTTTAATTTCTTTCAGCTGCTGCAGTTGCTCATTAACAAAAGCTTCCGCTTTAGAGCCGGTCACTGCTTCTACACGGCGTACGCCGGCAGCCACCGCACCTTCTGAAACAAATTTAAACTGACCCAGTTCGCCGGTAGAGCTGATATGCGTACCACCGCAAAGCTCCACGCTATAGGCAGGGTCTATCACCACCACACGCACCACATCACCGTATTTTTCACCGAATAATGCCATGGCACCCAGTTTCAGGGCTTCTTCCTTAGGAAGCTCGCGGATCACTACTGGTATATTTTCCCGGATCTTCTCATTTACGATGGCTTCTACCTGTGCCATTTCCTCATCGGTCACTTTCGCAAAGTGGGAGAAGTCAAAGCGAAGGGCTTCTGCGTTTACCAACGAGCCTTTCTGCGCTACGTGGGTACCCAGTACCTGCCGCAATGCCGCATGCAGTAAGTGGGTAGCAGAGTGATGACGCTCTGTGTTATGGCGCTTATCTTTCGCTACAGCTGCTTTTACAGGTGCTGCTGGTTGCGCCGGCAGTTTATCTGCAAAGTGGATCGTAAGATTATTTTCTTTCTTGGTATCTGTTACGTGGATCACTTCTTCGCCAAAGTGCAGGGTACCGGTATCGCCTACCTGTCCACCGCTTTCAGCATAAAAAGGTGTTTGGCCGAGTACCAGCTGAAACTGTTCTTTACCTTTTGCCTTTACGGTGCGGTATTTCAGCAGTTTGGTGGTGCTTTCCAGTTGTTCGTAGCCTACGAAAACAGAGTTAGGTGTTTCGTCCAGCACTACCCAATC